>NZ_JBHTMU010000023.1:0-63972 GCF_042679605.1 Litorisediminicola beolgyonensis | reverse complement strand
ACGGGCCTTGACCGCCTGGCTGCCCGCCAGCGTCGCGGTGGCCGCGAGCGAGGCGATCCGCAGGCCGCCGCGCTGGCTCTCGGCGGCGAGCGCGACCTGGGTCGCCTCCTCCTCCGGGATCAGCTCGCCCGAGACCGGATCGAAGACCAGCCCGGCATCGGCGCTCTTCTTGCCCTTGCCGCCACCTTCGGTCTCCCCGGTCTCCCCGCCGTCGCCCGTCTCGGCCGTGTCGTCGGGGGCCACGGTGACGGTCTCGGCCTCACCGGCGACCGCGTCCACCTCGATCCGCGTGCCGGTATCGAGCTCCTGGCTCATGATCGCGAGCTCGCCATGCTCGTAATCCAAGAGATGCCCGATCTCGTGGCGGAGCACCGTGAGCAGGTCGACGCCCGAGGCGATCAGACCGCCCTCGCCCGTTTCGTCGCTCTCGATATACCAGCCAGCCCCGGCCGCGGTGGCGTCGATCAGGATCACGCCGTCCTCCTCGCTGGCGCGCGCCAGCGTGCTGCCCTCGAGATCGGTGACCACGAGCTCGATCTGCGACAGCGCGGCATAGTCCTCGGCGGACAGGAGGCCCGCCTCGTACCAATCCTCGAGCGCGGTGTCGTAGAGCCGCTCCAGATCCTCCTCCTCGAGCGCCTGCGCCTCGACATAGGTCTCGGCGGTGAGCCCGGCATAGGTGTCCGCCGCGAGCTTCAGCGCATCGTTGAAGGCCACGTCATTGGTCGCGAGACGGAAATCGTCGAACTCGGCGGTGCCCGAAAGCACCGTCAGTCCGAAGCCGCCATCCACGAGACCGGCGTTGAAGCCGTAGCTTCCGACAACCTGGCCGTTGACCGTGATGTCGAGTCCCGCGCCCTGGATGGTGAGTTTCAGGCGCGCCCACTGGTTCGGGTTCAGGCTGAAAGCATAGCTGCCGTCGATCACCTGGCCGTCATCCTCGGTGGCGTGGCCGACGAGCACGAGGTCATTGGCCGCGTCGATCACGACGAACTTGTAGTTCAGCGCGTCGTAGCGGTCGAAGACGAAGCCCGCGAGACCGTCGCCGCGAATATCGGTCTCCATTTCGAGAACCGAGTTCACCTGCAGCGTCACGCCCAGATCGACGGTCTGCACCGCGGGCGCGGTGCCGGGCGCGGTGCCCGTCAGCGTGCCCGACTGCTCGACCCAGCCCTGCGTGAGGCTGGTGCGCGGAAGCTCGGAGGGCGGCGAGAAGTCGTCGGTCTCGTCGAGCGTCCAGTCCGGCGGCAGGATCTGCACCCGGAAGTTGTCGAACCGCCCGCGCGAGCCGTCCATGCCGACACCGACCATGCCCTGGTTGAGCGGGATGGGATCGCCATAGACATCGAGACGCGGGGTGTAGTCGTAGGTGAACCAGTTCACCCCCGCGACGGCGACGGTCACGTTGTTGCCGTTGATCGCGACGGTGACGGTGTAGCTCTCGCCGGGCTTGATTCGGACCGGCTTGTTCGACTGCTGGACGTAGTGCCAGCCGGTCTCGTCCACGTAGCCCATCTCGATCTTGTTGGTCGAGATGTTGATGCCCGCGAACTTGAAGTCGACGTCGCTGTAATAGTCGAAGATCACGTAGCCATTGGCCTTCCAGCCGCCGGTCGGCTTGTCGAGATTGAAGGTCGCCATCACCTCGTAATAGCTCGGCAGGTAGTCATCGAGCAGGAACACGGCAGAGGCGGTGCTCTCGGGCGTGTCGGAGGCGATCTCCATCACGCCGCCGGTCGCCGTGAACTGGCCGCGATCCACCGCGAAGCCGTCGCCCGAGCGGTCGTTGAAATCCGCCGTGCGCAGGATGTCGCGCCGCCCGCCGGGGATGTTGCCGGCCTGCGGGTCGGTCGGCGGGCCGGACTGGTCCTGCCAGAAGCCGCGGTCGCGCTGGGTCACCAGACCGAGCTCGCCATAAGGGTTGCCCTGCTGCTGGATCACCGCCGAGTAACGGCTGTCCTGGTTGAAATCGACCGTGCCGATATCCGCCGTCCGGGTCATGTCGACACCGTCCGAGGCCGCTTGAGCTGCAAGGAAGTCCCAGAGCTGCGGCGGCACCTGCCGCGACACGGTCGCGATGCCGAAGGGCGCGAAGGGCACGATATAGGAGTTGAACTCGCCCAGGTGGTCGATCAGGCGGTCGCCTCCGGTGTTGCCGATCAGGATGTCGAGCCCGCCGCCGCCGAAGACGCGGTCTTCCCAGTAGACATGGGTCTCGGGCGTGTCGTTCAGACCCTGATCGTCCGCATCCGCCGACCCGAAATTGCCGGTGTCGTAGACCGAGAGCCGTCCGCCGAAGATGGTCGCGTCATTGGGCGCCCCCATCACGTCATCCGCGTTCATCAGGTCGTTGCCGAAGCCGCCATAGATATGGTCGCGCCCGGTGCCGCCGACGATCCAGTCATTGCCCATGTCGCCGAAGATACGGTCGTTGCCATCGCTCTGGACGGTGACCGGATCGCCGATGGGCGTGCCATTCGGGGCGAACTCGACGACGCTCTCGACGTCGATGCCTTCATTATCGGGCGCGTTGAGGAAGTAGTGGTAGAGCACGCCGTCGAACGTGTCATCGAACGCGTCGTCCTTCCACACGGTCCCATGCGTATCGAACAGGATCGTCCGGCGCGGATCGTACTCGTCATAGAGGTAGAACTCGCCGGTGCGCGAACGGACCGGGGTCGGCTCGTTCCAATGCGGCTCGCCGGTGTTGAAGCGCAGGATATTGCCGGGGTTCCACGGACGGGTCCAGTCGGTGCGGATCAGTCCGACCGGCGCGACGTTGACGCCATCGGTGCTGTTTTCCGGATCCACATCGAAGAGCTGGATGAAGCCCGCCGCAATCGCTTCGTGACCGCCGATCGCGTCGTCGCCCGACCCGCCATGCAGGAAGTCGTCGCCGAGACCGCCGAAGATCACGTCATCGGCGTAAAGCGGGTTGTGGGTCAGCGGGTTGGCCGAGCTCACCGGTTCGAGAGAGGCGTCCTCGACGCTGTCGAAGGGCACCAGGTCGACCGATTTCACCAGCTCGCCCGCGCGGTTGATCAGCGCGCGCTGGACCTGGCCCGGGGTGTAGATCTCCTCGTTGATGACGATGCCCTGGCTGGTGCGGCCATCGGGATCATTGTTCAGGAGCGCATAGATGCCGAAGAGGCTCTCCGCATATTCCGTCCCGTAATTGCCGAAACTGCGGGTATTGCCCTTGAGGCTGACCTGCCCGTCGGAGCTCAGCGCAGTGTTGCGCGAGGTGAAGATGCGGCCATCGTCGCCGAGGATACCGTCGACACCGGTGCCGCCGGAGATCCAGTCGTTGCCCCAGCCGCCGATGATGTCGTCATTGTCGGCATCGCCGAAGGCCACGTCATGGCCGCCGCCGAGATAGATGACGTCGTCACCGGTCTCGCCGTGGACCTCGTCCGAGCCGCCGATATCGACCAGCGACCAGAAGCCGTAGGTATCGCGCCAGGCGTCCTCGGCATCCTCGTCGGGGTTGCCCGCGAAGCCGTCGGGGCTCAGCGCCGATTCACCGAAGAGCGCCGAGTTGTAGTCCGGACCGCCCGGCGTGTAGTCGATCAGCGTGACGCCGCGCACCACGAGGCGCTCGCCGTCTTCGCCGCTATAGCCGGTATCCCGGACCGAGGCCGCGTCGTTCTCGCCCACGAACTCGCCGTCGAAGGTGGCGAGGTTCACGTCGTAATCATAGGCGAGGTAGAGGCCGCCACGGCTGAAGTAGAGCGCCTTGTAGGCATCGGCGAAGGCGGCGCTGCCGGTAAGCTCGTTTTCGGCCGCGTCGGCGATGCCATTGCCGTTTTCGTCCATGCCGTCGACGCCGTTGATGCCGACCAGCCGGACGATATTGCCGTTGTCGCCGACGATGGTGTCGCTGTCGCGCGCGTTGCGGCCCGCACCTTCGCCGGTCTGCTCGGTCCCTTCGGTGCTGTCATCGGCCGCGCGGGCGTCGTTGCGGTCGATGCGGTCGCCGGTGCCGCCGAAGAGCATGTCGTCGCCATCGGGCCGCAGATCGGGGTTGGTCAGGCTGAAGAAGCTCGACGAGCCGCCGACGATGTCGTCCTGACCGAGACCGCCGAAGATCGTGTCGCAGCCGCCGCCGCCTTCGATGTAGTCGTTGCCGTCGCCGGTATGGTCAAACCCGTCGACCGTCGCGGCCACGACCTTGAGCGCCCCTGCCGGATCGTCGATCGTCGGCAGTTCACGCGCCGCGCTGACATAGCGCGTCGGCACCATGACACCGCCATAGGGGTTCGACGGATCGGAGCCGACCACGGTGCCGTCACCGGTCGAGGAATAGGCCCCGTCGATGGTGCCGTCGCCCTGGATGATGTCGTTTCCGAGCTGGCCGAAGATCTGGTCATGGCCCGCGCCGCCGGCGATGTAGTCGTTGCCGAAGGCGCCCTGCCCCTCGGTCCCGTCATGGATCGCGAAGCTGTGGTACTCGGCGTAGTCGATCTCGTACTCGGTCCACCAGCCCGGGCCGTTCGGATCGCGATACGCGCGCGCGATCGGGTTGCCGTCCGCGTCGAGAGACACCATCAGCACGCCCGAATTGGAGCCGGTCACCGCGTCGGCATCGTAGCCGTCCGAGACGCCCCGGTCGCTGCGGGAATACATCAGGATGCCCGCAAGAGTCTGGAACCGCAGCGAGAAGTTGTCGTCGACGAGGTTGCCATCGACGCCGCCACGGCGGGCCAGGTTGACATTGTCGCCGAAGATCAGATCGTCGCCCTCGCCGCCGTCGATCATGTCCGCCCCGGCGCCGCCGATCAGGACGTCGTCGAGCTCGGAGCCGATGAGGATGTCGTCCCCGCCGGTCTGCGGCTCTTTCGAATTGATCTCGAGCACGCTGTCGAGAAGCGTCGTCTGGATCTTCTGGAGCACGATTTGCCCATTGATCGGCACACCGAAGAGCTCGTGCGGATCGGGCAGGTTCGGGTCGGCCACGAACTGGATCACCTCGCCATGGTCGCCGAAGATGATGTCGGCCACCGTGTCGGCGGTGCCGGACCCGTTGCCCTCGATCACGTCATTGCCCGCGCCGGGGATGTTCAGGTAGCCGCTGGTATCCGCCGGGCGGTTGCCGAGCGGATCGCGCACCGGGCTCGGCACCGGGGTGATCGAGCCGTCGCCGCGCGGCAGGGCCGGATCGGCGGTCGGCAGCGGGCTCCGGTCGAGCGTCGCGATGTCGAGCGCCCGGGTCAGAATGTCGACGTTGATGCCGCTGTCGCCGTAGATGTGGTCGGTGCCGCGCTGACCGATGATCGTGTCGTTGCCCGAGCCGCCGGCCAGGTGATCGCCCGCCTGCGAGCCGATGATCAGGTCGTTGCCCATGCCGCCATAGGCGGTGATGCCGACCGAGATCGTCGTCGAGGCATCGGCCACATCGGCAAAGAGCGCCGAGGCGTCGATGATGTCGTTGCCGTGCAGCTTGAACGGGTTCGCCAGCGCGAAGACCCATTCGTCGTCCTCGTTCTCCTGGTCGGAGAGTTTCGGGAACGGATCGAAGGGCTTTTCGCCGAACTCGAGGCCCAGGCGGTCATAGGGATGGCCGGAGTACCAGATGCCGTCCTGGCTGGTGTCGCCGTAGATCACCAGCGGGCTGTCGGGACCGGCGCCGCCAGTGACCACGAAGTGGTCGCCGCCCACGCGCTGCCCGCCCGAGCGGGTGATGTCGACGGTGGTGATGGTGATCGTGGCCATGCCGTTCATGTCGCCGCAATCGCCGAGCGCCGCGTCGAGCAGAACGAGCTTCGAGCCCTGCACGTCCTTGATGGTAAAGGCCCCGGCATAGCCCTCGATGAAGACCACACCGCCCGGCACGAAGGCGTCGCCCCAAACGGAGCCGTCCTGCGTGGTGACGGTGGTGTCGAGCTGGGCCACGCCGTCTACCGTGATCTCTTCGACCTGAACGATCACGTCGACGCTGACCGAGGTCACGAGCGCCTCGGCCACATGGACGAGGAACGGATCGGCCTGCGAGCCGACATAAGCGCCCGTATAGGTGACCGCCGCGCCGCCGAGCGGCTCACCCAGGACCAGGACGGACTCCGCCCCCCAGCTGTCGAACGGATCTTCGACGCCGGTGAAGCTCTCGGGATCGCCGCCGAAGGTCTCGATGGCGAGGATGGTGCGGGTGAAGCTTTCACCCTCGAGCTGGATGACCTGACCTACCTTGAAGCCCGCTTCGGCGAAGCTCCGGCCGTCGAGGCGGGTCATCCGGGTCTCGTCGCCATCGGTGTCGAGATGGAACTGGCCGTCGACATTCACATAAGCGTTGCCGCCGCCGTGCAGGACAGTGAGCCCGCCATGGGCACCCTGCACCCAGAACGCCTCGGGCACCTCGGCGGTGCCGAGCGCACCGTTGGTCAGGCCCGCGCCTTCGACGGTGAGCGAGAGCCCGTCATCGGAGATCTCGACGATCCGCAGCTGCAGACGATCCGCGCCGATCCCGACCTGCATCAGGTGCCCGGCGAGGAAGCCGTCCTCCTCCCACGAGCCCGAGGACCGGGTGATCACCGCACCGGCGGCCGTGGCCTGGGTGACGGTGGTGGCGAGAAGCGAGAAGACCTCGTCATCCTTGGCGATCAGCTTGACCTCGCCGAGGACCGGCAGCTCGCCGCCGAAATCGTTGCCCGCGGTGTCGAGGATCAGGAGCGAGTTGTCGTTGGGATCGCGCAGGTCGTTGAGGCCCGGATAGGCCAGCGCATCCTCGATGCCGATCACCTCGCCGAGGAACTGACCGGTCGCGAGATAGACCTTCTGGCCAGTCAGGAAGCCCTCGGCCTTCCAGTCGAAGCCTTCGCGGAAGATCACGTCGGCGCCCGCGTAGTCTTCGATGAAGTTGACGTCGTAGCCCGGATCGCCTGCGGTGCCGCTCCAGTTGTTGATCGCGGTGAAGACGTTGTCGGCCTGCACGAAGGGTGCGGGGTTCAGCGTGCCGGTCACGTCGAGCCGGTCATTGCCCTCGCCCAGCATCACATTGACGACCTCCACGGTCGAGACCTGGCCGTCATTGGTGACGCCCGAGGCACCGAAGTTCACCTTCCCGAAGCTGATGCCGCCCGGGTAGATCAGCGTGGTACCGCCGACCTGCTCGGAGCCCTCGCCGAAGAGCGGGCCTTCGACGAACGGGAAGACCAGGTCCGGGCCCATGCCGAAGCCGGTGAGAGTGGTTTCGGTCAACGTGCCGACGGTGTCGGCCTTGGAGCCGTCGTTGAAGATGTTCAGCACGTCGATCTGCTGGCTCTCCGGCGGCTGCGCGCCGATGGCGATGAGGAAATCATCCTCCTCGCCCGGCAGCTTGACGCCGCCGGTCAGCGAGCGATCGGCACCGGACGGTCCACCCTCGACCGCGAGAGGCCCGCGGATATTGGACAGGCGATGCGCCTTGACCGGGAAGATCTTGACGCCCTCGCGGGTGGTCGGGACCTCGTAATAGGGATCGGCGGTCAGCTGGACGGTCTGCAGCTCGTAGTAATTGTCCGGCGTGAAGGTCGCGAGCACCGCGATGCGGTTGATCTCGACCTGGACCGGCGCGCCTTCGGTCGCGCCTTTCAGCCAGCCGGGAAGCCCACCTTCGGTTTCGGTTGTCAGCTGGATCGTGTGGTCCTTGGAGCCGTTGAAGCCGCGGATGATCGCGATCTTGGCGTCGACAAAATCGCCGTCATTGGCGCCACCGCCGACATTGGTGATGCGGATCCGCATCCCCTCGACGAAGCCTTCCTTGAGGAAGCCCTGCACGTCGTAGTTCGGAAGAAGCGCCAGAGCCTCTTCGTCGCTCAGGTCGAGGATGCCGCTCGTATCGACGAACGCCTCCAGACGCACCAGACGATCGGTGCCGTCGGTTTTGTCGAAGAAGACGCCTCCGGTCCAAACCTCGG
The DNA here is from genome assembly GCF_042679605.1 of Litorisediminicola beolgyonensis. Lineage (NCBI taxonomy): Bacteria > Pseudomonadati > Pseudomonadota > Alphaproteobacteria > Rhodobacterales > Paracoccaceae > Litorisediminicola > Litorisediminicola beolgyonensis. The sequence goes on along the minus strand of NZ_JBHTMU010000023.1, from coordinate 56,080 downwards.
TCTCGATGAGCTTGGAGAGCAGCACCGTATCCTCGATCTCGACACTCGTGGTGCCGCCCGGCAGGCCGAGCGATGTCCCGGCCTTGAGCGTGATCGCCTGGTCGGTGACCGACGCGACCTCGTAATCGCCGGAAAGGTCATAGGTGACCCCGCCGATCTCGACACTGGCGCCGCCAATGCGGATCAGGTCGCCCGCGATCCAGCCTTCGGACAGGAAGCTGCCGAGATCCGCCCCGGTGCCGCGGGTCAGCGTGACCACGCCGCCGGTCTCTTCGAAGACGATGGAGCCCGAGAAGAGCTGCACCGGACGCAGGCCGCCGATGGTCTCGTAGGTCACCGGCTCGAAGGTGCCGTCGCCATCGGTGTCGATGCCGGTCACGTCGGCCAGGCCGTCGGTCAGGATCGCCACGGTGACATTGGCCTCGGGCTGCTTGGTGAGACGCAGCTGGTAGGTGTCGGAGACGGACTCGTCGGCGGGATCGGTCGACAGATCATCCGGGATCAGCACCGTGTCGCGACCGGATTCCAGCACCACCGACCCGGCGGTGTCGTTGTCGATCACCTCGATATCCAGAAGCCCGGTGCCCGAGCGCAGGTTCGGGAAGATGTAGCGGCCATCGGCATTGACGGTGATCGGTCCGACAGGCGTCGACCTGGTCACCTCGACATCGTCATAACCACCGAGCGTGCCGGCGAAATTCGACGCGAGGCGGCCCAGAAGCAGCGTGAAGCCGCCCTGATCGAAGCCGCGCACCGTGGCCGAGGCCAGGCCCGCGATCCCGTCGATGGTGACCGCTTCGCCGTCCTCGAGCCCCGCAGCGACCCAGCCGCCCGAGCGGATGGTCAGCGAGAGCCGCTCGACACCGTTCGCGTCGGTCCAGGTGCCGAGCGTCATGTCCTGCTCGACCGTGGCCAGGTTCATGCCGAAGCTCAGGATCGCGGTTTCCGGATCCTCGCGGACGAAATCGTCGCGCTGGACGATGTCGATGACGACGGGCTTGTCCCAGTTGTCGGACGTGAAGGTGATGGTCAGGGTATCTTCGTTGAAGCGCTCCGTGCCGCCATCCTTGAGGATGAAGGCCTGGTCCGCCTGTTCGATCAGGTCCGGGTTGCCGGTCAGATCGCCGAGATTGATCTTCACCACGATCGTGTCGCCCACCGCCACTTCGCGCGACAGCTGGACGAGGATCTTGTCGGAGAGACCGGTAGTGTCGTCGCCCTCAATGATGATCGACCGGCCGTCCTCGACCCAGTCGGTGACTTCCGTGCCGGTCAGTTCCACGCTGCCGACCTCGGTCACCAGCACTCCCGGCGTGTCGTTGTCGCGCAGATCCACCTCGACATTGCGCACGTCGATGCCGTCGTAATCCGCCGAGGTCGGCGAGATGACGGAGTGCTGGACGACGACCACGCGGTCGCCCTCGGAGCGCTCGTCATCGACGGCCCAGAGCCAGACATTCTGCGCGTCGTCCCAGTTGGTGTGATCGAAGCGCAGGACCACGGCGCGGTTCGGGACATAGATCGTCTCGCCGTCGATCTCGACGGCGCGGAGGAAGCCCTCGAGAACCGCGGTTTCAAGCTCCGCGACGCCCTCGATCTCTGCGGCGGTGAAGGTGTCGGGCATGCCCGATCTCGGATCGGCGCCGGTGGTGATCCACATCGTGTCGCCCTGCCCGTCATAGAGCGGGAACGGATTGTCGAGGATATCGTCGCGCTCTTCCTGACCCGAGCGCGCGGCAGAGACGGTCACGTAGACCACCTCGCCCTCGGCCAGCGCACGCGCCAGACGCACGGTGTAGCTGTCGATCTCGTTCGGACCGCCTTCGCGCACGGCGGTGAAGCCGTCGGCGCCCTCGTCGATCACCACAAGGCCTTCGCCGTCGGTCGTCACGTTGTAGTCGAGACCGTCGACCACGAGCCCGTCATAGAGGAAGTCGTCCGAGCTCACGAGATGGTCGACCGCACCCGAGACGCCTTCGAGCTCGCGGGTGATGATGTCCTCCTGCACGTCGCCCGCGACGTTGATGATGTCCGACCCAAGGCCGCCGATCACGCGATAGGCCACGCCGAAGGCGGTGGACTGGACGTAGAACTTGTCGTCGCCTTCGAGGCCGTCGACCTCGACCACCTCGATGGTGGCGTAGCGGACATTCAGACCCGCGCCGAAGATGCCCTTGTCGGTGATCGCGATGTCATCGGCGAACTCGGTGCCGAGGATCACCAGCTTGTCGAAGCCGGTGCCGCCATCGACCGAGACCGGCGCGTTGACGTTGTAGCGCACCTCGTCCTGGCCGCCGCCGGCGCGGATGTCGGGCGCCTGCGCGACCGAGAATCCGAGTCCGATCTGCGGGCTCGCGACGCCGTCCTCGTCGAGCACGATCACGTCGTCGGTGGTGTCGCCCTGGGTCATGTAGAGATCGAGGAAGTTGATCCCGCCATCGCCATTGGTGTCGAAGACATACTTGGACGCCCCGCCATCGGTCGGCAGGTTGTCGCGGAGCAGCTGCCGGTAGGCCTCCACGTCCGTGGAGGTGGTGACCTGAACGCCGAAGCCCTGCAGCTTTTGAAGGTTAAGCTGGTTGATCGCCTGTGCCGGGGTCCGCCCGTCATCGACGAGGCGCTGCAACTCCTTCAGCACCGCGACGCCCGGATCGAGATCGTTGACGTCGATCACCGCGTCGTTGTTCCAGTCGAAATCCGTCGTCGCCGCGATGGCGAAGGCGCGGACGATGAAGAGGTCGTTGTTGTCGTCGCCTTCGAGCCGCAGCTCGGACTGGTTCGAATAGACCCGGAACGTGTCGTTGCCGGAGCCACCCTGCGCCAGAAGCGGCGCCGAGGAGCCCGGGCTCAGCCAGCCACGGGTGGTGGGCTTGAGGTCGGGGAAGATGTCCTGCGGCAGGAGGTTCGCGTCGAGATTGCGGTTCTTGCCGAAGATCTGACCGATCTGGAAGCTGTCGGCGCCCGCGCCGCCGTCGAGGGTGGTGATCACGGTGACGTCGTCGGTGAAGAAGGCGTCGTTGCCGCCCTGCCCCTGGACCGTCAGACGGCCGTTCAGACCACTGTCATAGCTGATCCGCTGCACTTCGACCGACGGCTCGTTGCCCGGCAGGATGTCCTGATACGGCCCAAGCTCGCCATGGAGGAGCGCCACGTAGCCCGGACGGTCCGCCTCTTCGTTGGGCAGCTCGATGGCGCCACGCAGCAGGAAGATATCGTCGGTCGGGTGCTGGACGCCGTTGGCATCTTTTCCGCTGAGCGCGCTGTCATAGCCGAAGATGTCGAGCGTATCGACGCCGTCGAACTCTTCACCGGTGTCGAGCACGTTGATGATGTAATTCCGCGCGTCGCCCTGGCTGCCGAGCGTGTAGACGAAATAGCTGTCGGTGTCGGACTGGCCGTCGAGCGTCAGGGTGTGCTCGGCCAGGACGCTCAGATCGTCGGTGTAGGGCGCGAGGCTGTCGCGGAAGTCGGAGAGCGAGTCGCCCTGATTGTAGGTCGAGGTGTCGTAACGGTCGGTCTCGTAGCCGATGGTCTCGATATCGGGCGAGGTCTGCGCGGCGGCGTCCTGCAGGAAGTAGACGTAGAAGCGGTCCTCGCCGTCGTCGCGGCTGCCCGGAGGCGGTGCGTTCGGATCGTCGTAGACGCCCGTGACCGCGTCGGCGCTGCCATAGGCGCGCGTCTTGGAGCCGAGATAGATATAGCCATCATCGCCCCAGTTCGTGCCGCCGGTCGAGCCGGAGCTGTCGCCGAACTGGATCACGTCCGTGTCGGTATTGCCGAAGATCCGCGTCAGGCGGCGGTCGTATTCAGAGGTTCCGGCGTCTGGCGCGGCGCTGTCATCGGGACGCCAGGTGCCGATCGGGCGCGTGGCGCTGGTGTTGCCAGGCGTGTTCGGCGCGCGGTTGCCCGCAACGACAAGCAGCGCGCCCGCGATGATCTGGCCACGCAGCGTGATCTCGGTGCCGTAGCCCGCATCGTCATTGACGTGATCGCCGAAGATGTCGATCTGGTCGCCCGCCACGATGGCCGAGTTCTGGTGCGTGTCCACGTCGTCGCCGACATAAAGCGTGACGGACCCTTTCTCGGCGAAGATCAGGCCGTGGGCCAGCGGACGCAGCGCGTCGATCTGGCCGTTCGGTCCGGTGGTGTCGGTCTCGGCGAAACGCGCCTTGCCGTCTTCGATTAGTTGCAGGTCGTCGCCGTCGATATCGCCGACGGTCCCACCCTCGCGCACAGTCAGGGTGATGTTGCCGAGATAGGTATGGGCCAGCACAAGGCGCAATTCGCCTGCGGTTTCCGTGAGCCAGATGTTGTTCGTGGCCTCGAGCCCGACATCTGCAACATTCGCCGACAGGCTGACCACCTGCGACAGACCATAACGGCTGTCGATCTCGAGATCGTCGCCGGCCTCACCGATATTCGCGCCCGCGCCATTGGCGTCGAGGTCGACCGCAAGGCCGATAATGTTGGCCAGGTCATCGTTGCGCGCGTCGATGATCGAGCCCGAGACCGTGCGCAGCGACACATCCGCGAGTGGCGTCGACACGGTGTGGATGCGCAGATCGCCGGAGATCTCGTCGATGAAGATGCCGTCCGTGTCGGTTGCGTAGATGTCGAAGGCGCGCAGCACGCCGGTTCCGAAATTGCGGTTGTCGACGTCGATCTCGAGGAAATTGTCCTTCCGCCCGATGCCGCCGATATTGGTCTGCGGCGTACCTGTCAGGGTGGTGTCGACGAGGCGCGCGTAGAACTCGGAGGCATCCGGGTTCACGAAGGGCGCGGTTGCCCAGAGGCTGATCGAGCCGCCCGAGACATCGGCTGCATCGGTGTTGAGATCGCCCTCGGCGTCGATGATGCGCTGCGGCGAATAGAGGATCACGTCGCCCGCGGTCGACCGGATCGTGCCGACGCGGAAGTCGCCGGTGATCTCGGTCAGCATGATCCAGCCATTGGTCAGGACCGAGACATGGCCGTCGCCGACCTGGACGCCGGTGGTGGCCGTCTCGATCAGCGCGAGGACGTTGATCGTGGTGTCGGTCGGATCGTTCTCGGCGGAGACGACATTGACGTTGCCTTCACCGGTCTCGTCGCCGGCCTGAAGACCCGCGATGGTCCGGTTGCCATCGGTGTCGAGCCCGCGGAAATCATAGGTGGTCTTGATCTTATCGGTGCCCTCGCCATAGGCACCGCGGCTGACGCCGACGGGATCCTGGTCCGGCGCCGGAGCGGCTTTGAAGAACGAGGTGTAGTAGGTGTATTCCTTCTGTGCCGGCCCGTCGCCGCGATGGCGCACGACCACGCCGCCGGACAGGCCTTCGCCGGTCTGGAAGTAGGTCGGACGCAGGATCAGGTCGACATCGTTGCCGCCCGCGATCCGGTCGATATTGATCAGGTAGAACTCGTCCGCGCCGTCGAAATCGGTCGACGCCCCCGAGCGCATCAGCGCCCGCATGTCGAGATAGACTTCGTTCCCGGCATCAACGGTGAAGCTTTCCACACCGACGAGCGTATGGGTATTCGTCAGCGGCTCTCCTTCAGCGGGAGTGCCGATCAACACCAGATCGGTCAGCGCGGCATCCCGGAAGAGCTGCACGCCGATCATGCTGCCGTCATCGTTGAAGGCGTCGTCGCCGAAGCTCACATAGTAGTAGCCGCCGTCCTGAAGCCCGTTGATCACTGTCGAGGACGCCTCGTAGCGGACCATCTGGCCTTCGAAGAAGGTGTTCCCGAGACCGAGGAAGATCGTGTCCGTGGTCGCGTTCGACGCGCTGGTCTGGAAGGTGAAGGCGGTCGGAACGCCGTCGGATTCGACCATCTCGACCTTGAGACGCGTGGCCTCGAAGGCGCCCCCGCCGTTGGCGCCGACATTGCCGCTCGCGTCGATATTGAGCGTCTCGGTGCGGATCAGCGTCTCGCCGCTGGCATTCGCGGTGCCGCCGCCCGCCGCGTTCGGATCCTCGTAGACGGATCCGTCCTGGGCCACGATCGTGGTGACCCCGATCGGGTTGTTGATCACGCCGTTGAAGAGGATGTCGGCATCGGTGTTGGCGTAGGTGCCGATATTCGAGATCTCGATATAGGTCGGCGCCACATCGTTGAGGATGTTGAAGGTCAGGCCCACCACATCGCCGGCGCCCAGGGGCTGCAGGATCACCAAGGGCTGCCGATCGGCGGTCACGTCGATATTGTTGATCTGGAGATCGAGCGACGAGTAGTTGAGGATCTCGATCCGCTGCAGCGTCTCGCGGAAGGTCCAGGTGCCGCCCGAGCCGTCGATGGTCGAGCTGTCGAAGATCACGTCGCCCGGTCCGGGGTTGGTGATGTCGTTCACGATGATCTTGTCGCGCTCGATGGTGCCGCTCGTGGCTGCAGTGTCGCCCACGGCGCGATCCACGGTGATGTTGACGGCGCGGCTGATGATGCCGCCGCTCGAGATCGTGAGACCTTTGGTGACGAGCTCCGGCGAGCGGCCGGACAGGACCAGCACGTTGCTGGAGAAGTCGATCTCGTCGTCCTTTGTGTTCTCCGGTGTGTTCTCCTTGGAGCCACCGGCGGCCAGCGCGCGGCGGGAATGGGTGGCGTCCTGGTCGATCGTGTTGCCGGTATTGTCGGCGAGCACGTAGAAGGCCAGCCGCTCTTCGCCGGGCTCGAGCTCGGCATAGCTTTCGTTGCGCAGGACGCTGCTGGACGGATCCCGCGGTCCGACCGTCACGAGCGTGTTGTTGACGCCGCCGCTGTCACCGAAGATCTCGGCATCGAGGTCGTAGCGCGCGGTGGTATCGCTGTCGATATAGCCGAAGACGCCGGTCGAGCGCGCGAAGGAGCGCAGGTGGATTGTGTTGTCGGTGTTCTCCGCGATGAAGTCGACACCTTCCCAACCGGTGACCTTGGCACCGGTATCGGCCGCGTTGTTGTCCTCGAGCCGGATGTCGCTCTCGATCTTGATCGTGCCGTAGGCCTCGGCCTCGCCCTCGGCGTAGAAGCCGCCGCCACGTCCGTCGGCATCGGCGCGCACGAGGCTTTCGTTGCCGATCGCCTTGAGGCTGACCTCGCCGCCTTCGATCCGGGCACCGTAGAGCACGGCGATCTCGAGATCGGCATTGTCGGTGATGAACTCCGCGACCGCGTCGCCGTCGCCACCGAGGCCGATCCCGGTCGCCTTGGCGAGCGCGCCCACCCGGTTGGTGTTCACGAGCCGGTCGGTCATCCGGCCGGTGGCGGTCGCGTTGACCGCCCCGCCCACGAGGATCTGCGAGTTGGTGCCGAACTCGATCCGCGATTTCCAGTCCGCCGCGATCTTGGCCTTGGCCCGCGCCACACCGACCGCGCCACCGGTGGTGGTCTTGGAATCCGCGCTGAAGGCGCCGGTGCCCTCGGCCGTCAGGATCAGGTCGTTGCGGGCGATGATCTGGGTGCCCGAGCCGATCTTGATGTCGACCGTCATCCGGTTGGCGCCCTGGTTGATCAGCGCATCGGCGCGGCCGACGGCGACGAAGCCGCCATTGCCGTTCCGGCCCAGCGTGGAGCCTTCCATGTCGCCCTTCGCATCGACCACGATGCTGCCATCGGTGGCGACGAGCGCCGCCAGGATCTCGGCATCGACATTGGGCGAGATGAAGAGCTCGGCCTTGTTGACGCGCACATCCGCGATCAGCGAACCACCCGAGCCGCGCGCGGTGACCGAGGACACCCCGTCGCCCGATTGCGGCGCGATGGTCGAGAGATCGACATCGTCCGTGCCGGTCAGGGTCTGGTTCTCCCATGCCGCCTGCTCCGTGGCGGTCAGGTCAAGCCGCAGCTCGTAGGTCTGGTCCTCGTTGGTGGCGACGAGATCCAGTCCGAAGATGCCGATCCGGTGCACCGCGTCACCGCCCGTGGGAGGCGTCAGCGTGATCACGGCACCGCCTTTGGTGTCCGACAGACGGATCTTGCCCTCATCCGCGCCCGCGCCGACTTCGACGACGTAATAGGTGCGGCCATCCTCGAGACCGCCGATCGGCGTGTCCTCGAAGAGCGTCAGCTTGTGAACGCTCGGATCGGCCTTGTCCTCGTTGTCGACGCCCGGCCCGTCGGTGTCACGTTTGGGGACGAGGTCGATGAAGTCCGCATCGACGCCGATCTGCTCGGGGTCTTCAAGCTGGACCTGCGCGCCGCCAAAGGAGCCGTTGAGCCCCGCGTTCGCCGCCCCTTTCAGCACGATCTCGTTGCCGCTGATGCTCAGGATCTCGCGCACGCCGTTCAGGCCGCTGATGCCGGAGATCGTGATCGTGTCGTTCGCGGAGAAGCCGGAGCCCCAGTTGCCGTTCGACAGGGTGATGGTCTGGCGATCGGTGCCGCTGACATCCTTGACGCCGACAGTCATCGACTGATCGACGCGCGTCACGCGGCTGAACGAGCCGTCGATGGTCAGCTCTTTCGCGGAGCGCGCGGAGATCGTGTATTTGCCATTGTTCGCGCCCGCGCCGGAGACCGTGATCTCCTCGCCGACATCGTATCCGAGCGACGCCCAGGTGGAGGAGCCGGTCAGGACCAGCTTGTAGGTGCCGTTGTCCTGACGCTCGAAATAGACGTCCTCGTCCGCGGCCGCGCCGGCCTTCAGTTTCACGCCGTAGCTGTTGGTGTTCAGAATGCTCTCATCGCTGATCTCGGCGATGTAGTAGGATTCGCCCTGCGTCAGCCCGCCGATCTCTCTGCCCGGCTGCGTGCCGTCCTGGGTGCGCGAGGTGTAGACGACCACGTCGCCAACCTCGAAGCCGTGGTTGATGAACTCAAGGTCGTCATTGTCGAGGTCGATGAACCAAATCCAGTTGGTGTCGTCATCGGCGGGGTTGGTCGGCCCCTCGGCCAGGCTCAGCGAGTCGCTGTTGCTCGCCGCCTGGATGAAGCTCTTGGTGACATCGACCGTTCCGACGCCGAACGTGATCCCCTCGTCGGGCGCCTTGTAGGTGACGACATCGCCGACCTGGTAGCTGTTGTTGTCGGTGTCGATCCAGTTGCCGGAGACATCGCCGACGACGAACGTATCGGCATTGCTGTCGAACCAGTTCGGATCGGTCTTGGCGAGGCTGTCGACCAGCTTGATGGTCGTGGCATCGACGACCACGACATAGAGTTCGGACGGAGTCCCGCCGTCGATGATATCGGCCGCGACCGCGCTGTCGCCGGTCAGCTTGGTCAGGATGACCTTGTCGCCGTTCTGGAAGTTGTGGGCCTGGGCAAAGACGATCTCGTCGCGCAGCTCGAGGATCTGCGGATCCTTGTCGGTATCGAGGCTCTCGCCCTGACCGGAGAACTGGTTGCCGAAGGCGATGGTGTTGTTGTTGACGAAGATCACGTTGTGATCGCGTTCGTCGCCCGCTCCCGAGCCGACCTCGACCACATCGCCCGTGGTCAGGCCATGCTGCGTTACCGTCAGCGTATTCTGGGAGGTGCTGACCGTTTCGATCATGTAATCCGGGGCCAGGCCGCCCTGCGGTTCGGCAGTGGCGTCGACCGTGATCAGACCGCCCGCGAAGATCGAGGTTCCGGTGTCGATCCGCGCCGTGACCGTCGGATTCATCGTGCCCTTGGCCTCGGAGATGCCGACCGAGATTCCGCCTCCCGAAACGCCTTTGACGTTCGCATCGACCTCGGGCTTTCCGGAGGCAAGCACGGTGATGTAGTCGTCCGACACGATCCCGACATTGCGACCGATCTCGGAGCGCGTGGTGCCGATGGCCTGGGCTTCCGCCTTGTTCAGACCCACGGCCAGAAGACCGCCGCCCGCGGCGTTGACCTTGGAGTTCGCGACGTCCTGGCTGCGCGCCTCGAGCGTGAGAGAACCGACCTGCATGTCGGGATCGTCCGAGGCCGAGTTCTGGTCGCCGATTTCCGCAACCGTTTCGCCATTGCTGTAGGCGAAGGCCCGGGTCGCACCGACCGCGGCCAGGATGCCGACATTAAGACCGTCGGTGAAGGCCCGGGAATAATTGTCGGAAATCGCCTCGATCGTGACCGCGCCCGCGGTGACGATGTCGACATCCCCGTCGATCTTGGCAAGCACATGCGCATCCGCGCGCGCTTCCGTGATATTGACCTGAGCGCCGATGCCGGTGACCGCCGCAGCTTCGGTCTTGGCGTAGGCGCGCCAGCCGTTGGCCTGATCCCGGTCGAAGTTGTGGGTCGCCCGCACCGCGATGGCCCCGGCCAGAATCGTGCCTGCGCCGATGACGGCGTTGACCTCAGGAGACAGCTCGGCGCTCGCGTAGCCGACACCGACCCCGGCGAGACCGCCGGATTTGCTTTCCGTCTGAGACCGCGCCTGCCCTTCGGAGATCGCGTCCACGCGCACCGTGTTCGTCGACGTGGCCGAGCCGTTTAGGCGCGCCTCGATCAGCGGCGTGACGCGGGTCAGAGCCACGTGGCCATTGCCCGCGACCAGGCCGCCGCCCGAGGCTTCGGCATAGGCCTTTCCGATGACCTTGGCCTTGCCCTCGATGGTCACGGTCTGGCTGCCGACAATGCTGCCATTGACCACCGCCTGCGAGCTTCCGTCGATCTCGAGATCGGCGATGCTGGCACCGAGCGCCAGACCGCCGATGGTGACGGCAAGGACATCCGCGAAGGCATCGACCTCGAGATAGGATTTCACCTCCACCGAACCGGTCGCATTGATGCTGGTCCCGCCGCCGCCGACATAGGCGCGCACATTGGGATTGACCTGCACGAAGCTCAGGTTGACGCCGGCGGCGCCGATCCCGGCCGCCGCACCGACGACATTGGCATCGACGAAGACATCCGAGGTCGCGTTCACAAGGACATTGCCGACAGCGCTGTCGCCGCCGATCACGACGCCCGTGCCGATCCGCGCGTAGGTCTCGTAGCTCGAGGCATTGCCGTCATCGAGCGTGAAGGTCGAGAAGTTCACGCCGAGCGCGGCGGCTCCGACCTGAACCGAGTAGACGTTCGAGGTGTAGTTCTGGACGCTTCCGGCTTTGACGGTCACCGCCGAGGCGCCATCGATGGACGCGCCGTCCAGGATCTCGGCCAGCTGCGTGCCGGTATCGTTGACCACGGTCACGGTGGCGCCAAGCGCCACGAAACCGGCGGACACACCCACCGTCACGCCTTCGCCGCCGCGGTTGGAGGAGGCTTCGACCACCACAGCCCCATCGGCGTCTATATCGCCGCCAAGTGCCGCGCGCACGTTCGAGCGCACGTTGATCACGGTCACGCCCGCGCCCGCGCCCACCAGGCCGCCCGCCGCGGAGCCGGTGATGAAGTCGAACTCGATCCGCTCCTCGGCCTGGACGCTGACATCGCCCTCGCTGGTGATGCTGCCGCCGCCTTCGACCACGGCGGTGGTGCCCTCTTCCGGCGCGGAGGCCATCAGGTTGTCCTCAGCCGCGATTTGCGCGATCGACAGACCGCCCAGGATCGATCCCGCGCGCCCGTCGGCGCTGTTCGGGTCCGTGGCGGCCCCTTCCGAAGAGACCTCGCCGAAGCTGTCGTTCACGCCCTTGCTGCTGCTGGCGCTCTGCGCGTCGGCATATGCGGCCACCGAGGTTTCGCCGTCGACGTCGTTATCCCCGTTCTGGTCCTGATCGAGCATCAGGACGTTTTCCTGGGGACGGTCGTCGATGGTCGGGCTGGTCTGTTCCGAATCCGACGCTTCGGCTTCGCGCTCGTCATAGGTGCCGCTGAAATCGGCGTTGATCGAGAAGACGTTGACCGCCGCCGCGACACCGACCAGACCGCCCCCGCCCGAGGCGACGTAGCCGCGCACGTCCTTGTCCGCGAGCGCCGAGACCTGCACGCCGTATTTCGCGTTGATATCCGTTCCAGCGCCGATCAGGGCGCCGGTATCGTTGCGGACGCTGCCGAAGCTGATCGACGCGCCGACGCCGACGACCCCGCCGGCGACCGAGATGGCGGCGTTGATGAGCTTGAACTCGTTCGAGGCCGCGACCCAGACGCCCTGATCGCTTCCGACCGTCACGTCCTCGTCGGTGTAGTCGCCCGCGTTCTGGTTGATATCGACATTATCGCCGATGATCGCGCTTGTGTCGCTGTCGACCACGGTGACGGTCACGCTGCCCGCGACGCCGGCGATCCCGCCGCCTGCCGAGGCGGTCAGGTTGAGGATATCCTCGGACGACCGCGCCTGGACGATCACACCGCCCGCAGCGGCCACACCGGTATCGCCGGTCTTCTCGAAATCGCCATCCGCGGCCCATTCGCCTGTGAGGATGCCTTCGCGACCGCCGCCGGTCGCGCGCGCGTCGATGACCGCGTCATCCGAGATCAGCGCGCTCGTGTCCTTGGTCGCGACGAGGACGCCGACACCGGCGCCTGCGCCAACCACGCCGCCGACACCGACACCGAGGTTAAGAACCGTGTAATCGGTGAAATCCTCGGCCAGGACGACCACATCGCCGCCCGCCGACATCACCGCTCCGACGCCGACACCCGCGGTCGTGGTCGAGGTTACGGAGACGACCGAGACGCCGCCGCCCACTGCCACGACGCCCGATCCGGCAACGCCGAGACCCACGACGAAGAAGTCCTCGCGGGCCTGCGCCTTGACCACGATGTCGTCCCGGGCGCTCACATCCGCGCCCGCGCCGACGGTGGCCGTCGTCGTCTGAGTGATGATCGAGACATCGACACCGGGGGCGACACCCGCGGTGCCGCCGATGGCGCCGCCTGCGCCGATCCCGACATGGTGGAAATCGCTGGCCGCGACGACCTGGACCTTCTGGCCGCCCGAGGCAGCCTCGTCGGTCTTGTTGATGTCGGTATTCGCGCCGATATCGGCGGTCGTGTTCGTGGTCACCATGCTCACCGCGGCGCCGAGGCCGACGGCGAAGGTGCCGCCAGCGGCGAAGCCGACAGCATAGCTCTCGATATCGTCCTTGCCGGAGGCCGAGACCACCACGCCTCGGTTCGCCGTCGCGCTGAGGACCGCGGTGCGGTCCGCGGTCATGTCGGGATCGGAGATCTCGTTTTCCTCGTTGATCTCTGCCGCGCCTTTCTGGTCCGGCACATCGGTGGCCTTCTCCGGATCGCCCTCGGCCACGAGGTCCGGGTTGACCTGGTCGTTGCCGGTGTCGAACACGCCGACTTCGAAATCACTTTCTTGAGGCCGGTTTGGATTGGCGCCATTGAACTGGAATGCGCTGTCATTGACACCGGTGTCCGTGCTGCCGGTGCCGATCGAATAGTCGCCGGTCCGCGCCTGCGTCGTCTCGAAGCCGAGCGCGACGATGTCGCCGTTGCTGCCGATATCGGAATCGATGGTCTTGTTGATCACCGCGACGCCCGCGGCGGCACCGACACCGCCCGAGCCGCCCGCGGCCGCGCCGATGGTTATGATGTCGATCTCGGTCTCGTCGACCGCCTGCACCTTCACGCTGGCGCGGGTCTTGGCGTTGGCGTTGGTGCCGATCGCGGCGGTGGCGGTCAGGGTCAGCACCATGACCTTGGCACCGACGCCGACGCCGACGCTCGAGCCGACAGCGGCGGCGACCGCGAAGGTCTTGATCGTCTCGCTGGCGTTGGCGTCGACCTCGATATTGCCGTCTGCCATGTCGCCATCGACATCCGGATTGCCCTGGATGGTGACGTAGTTCCCGATCAAGGCCTCGGTCGTCTTGTTCAGCGTCAGGACGCTGACGCCCGCGCCGATCCCGGCGCCGCCGCCGGAGACCGCGATACCGCCCGCGACCGAGAGATAGGTCGTGAGACCGTCGGCATCGACGATGACACCGCTGTCGATGTTGTCATCGTCGTTCCACGCATTGACGGTAACGTGGTTGCCGAGGGTCGCCTTGGTCGTCTCGGTCATCACCGACACGAGCACCGAGCCGCCGACGCCGACGGAGCCGCCAGCCGTGACACCCGCCGCAACGACGATGTCGAGGAGGTCCTCGCTGCTATAGGCCAGGACCGAGAGGCCGGTCGTGCCACCGGTGGTGATGTTGGCATAGTTGCCGACGCGCGCCGTGACGGTGTCGTCATGCACGAAGATGTAGCTCGCGAGGCCGATCCCCGCGGAGCTTCCCGAGGCCGCGACGCCGCCCGAGATGAAGAGCAAGTCCGCCGTGCTCGAGGCGTTGACCGTGACGTTGCCCGAGGCCTTGACAACCGTGGGCTTGGCCATCGTGCTTTCGATCTTGGCCTCGGTGGTCGAGGTCAGGACCACGACGCCGACCGAGAAGGCCAGCGCGGCGGAATCCGACGCCGCGCCGAAGGTCGCGGCGATCGAGGTGACCTTGTCGGTCGCGACGCCGTTGACCAGCACGAAACCGTCGGTGGCGGTCAGTTCCGCCCCGTTCATTACCCGCGCCTGGGTGGTGCGGGTGATCACGTCGACCGCGATGCCAATGCCGACGCCTGCGCCGCCTGCCGAGAGACCGACCGAGCCCGCGCCCGAGAAGATCTCGAGCGTGTCGACTGCCGAGACCGTCACCGCGTCCTTCGCGGTCAGTTTGGCATCGGCGAGGACCAGCGCCTTGGTGTTGATGGTGACGACGTTCACCGCCGCCGAGCCGCCGATGGCCGCGCCATTGCCGGCCGCCGCGATACCGGCGGCGAAGTTGGTCAGCCGGACCGTCTGGTTGTCGATGTCGTCGCTTTCCGTCTTGAGACCGAGCGTCTCTTCGAAAGGCGTGAAGCTGCCGGTGGCCGTCACACGGATCTCGCCTGCGGTCGCTTTGAGAACCGCACCGGTGCCGACCTCAGCCGTGGTGTCCATCGTGTTGACGATGTTGATCGACACCGCGATACCAGCGCCCGCTCCGTTCGAGGTCGAGATCGCCGCACCGCCCGAGAGGTTCTGCAGCTCGACCAGGGTCTCGGCTTCGACGGCGATATCGCCGGTGGTCGCGGTCACCTCGGCCCCACCGCCGATCCTGGCGGTGCTGGAGGTGTCCATGTAGTTGATCGCGATGGAGCCCGCGATGGCATCCGCGCCCGCGGCGGCACCCGAAAGCGCGCGCACCTGGAAGATGTTCTTCTGATCCTCCGGATGGAGCGAGGTGACGATCACTTCGCTGCCCGACACGAAGCTGTTGCCGATCGAGGCCTCGGCGTCGAACTGGGTGATGTTGAGACCCACAGCCGCGGCGACGCCGGTCGAGTTGCTGTCGGTGATATTGGTCGCCGTGGCCAGCGCCAGCGCCTTGGCGGTGATCTGCGAGGTCACCGCGACCGTCACGTCGCCCGAGGCGTTGATATCGGCATTGTCGGCGACCTTCGCCGTCGCGCCACCTTCGAGGTAGTTGACCGCCACGGTGGCGGCGATGGTCTTGCCGCCCGAGGAGTTGCCGGAATTGCCACCGGAGGCCCCCTGCTTCAGGCCGGTGCCGGACTGGCCGGTCGAATTGTTCTGACCGGTGGTGAACATGCCGTCGCCGGTCTGGCTAGGCGTGTTGGTGGCCGAGCTATCCTGCTGCTGGGCGAAGCTTCCGGCATTGCTGGTCTGCTGGTCGGAATCCACGTTGTTTGTATCGGCCTTGTCCGAACCCTTGGCCGACGCCTTGGTCGTAGTGATCGACTTGATGATCGATTCCGTCGTGACGGTGGCCGACGCGATGGTGTTGCGGGCATCCGCGACCTCGGGGGTCATCGCCCGGCCCACGAACGCATCCGCCTCGTCGAGACCGATATTGACCGCGACCGACGCACCGACGCCGGTGCCGCTGCCCGCGACCTCGGCATCCGCGTTGGTCACGTAATCCGCCGCATGGGTCACGGTGACGACAAGCGCGCCGCCGGTCATGGCGAAATTGCCGGTCCCGGTGCCGATCCGCGCGTCGGTATCGCTTTCCACATAGGTGACCGCCACCGCGCCACCGACGGCCGTGCCGTCGCCCGCGGCGCCACCCAGCGCCTCGGTGATCTCGTCGGGCGTGTCGGCATCGGCGTCGGGCTCTGCCGAGGTCAGGGTCGAGGCCGCGGTGACCGAGACGCCATTGGCGGTGCCGTTCATCACCGTGCCGTCGAGGATCGACGCATCGGTGGTGTCGAAGAGGACCGAGAGCGCGATGGACGCGCCGACACCGGTCGAGCTCGAGCCTTTGCTCAGGCCCTTCGAGGAGGCGAGCACGTAGTGCCGCGACTGGCTGTCCGCCGCCATGTCGATGGCGCCGCCCGTGAGCCCGATGGTCGTCGCGACGCCGCCCGCGCGCGCCAGCGTGTCGGAATGGACAACCGAGAGCGCGAAGGAGCCCGCGATCCCGGTATCGCCGCCGGAAGCCGCCGAGGAAGCCTTGGAGATGTAGTCATGCGTGCTGTCGGAGCCGACCGGGCGCATGGTCGCCTTGGTCGACATCGCATTGGCGGTGATGTCCGTGTCGGTTGCGACGACCGCCGAGTTGGTCATGGACGCGACGTTGATCGCGACGCCGATGCCCACGGAGTCGTTGCCCGCGGTGGTCGCGGATTCGCCCGAGGCGATGGCGGTGGCTTTGATGTTGTTGCGCGTTGCGACGGTCAGGTTGCCGGTCGCGGTGACGCTGCCGCCCGAGATCGTCGCTTCGGCCGTGGAGCCCGAGACGTTGACCGCCAGAGCCGCGGCCACGCTGACCTCGCTGCTGTTCTGCGACGCCGTCGAGGACGTCCCCTTGGAGCCGCCACCCGCGGACTGTCCGCGGCTCGAGGCCATGCCGGAGCCCTGCTGCTTCTGCTGGTTCGCGGTGCCGCCGCTCTTGACGCCCTTGGCCGAGGCCGTGGCGCTGGTCTCGGACGCGCCGTCGACGAAGGCCGTCACGGTGACGGCGTTGCCGCTTGCGGTCCGCGCCAGTTCAGCCCGGCCCGCATCGTCGACAAGACCCACGGCAATCGCCGCGCCGATCGCGGTCGCGCCGGTGGCGTCGCCCTTCGCGGTGGTGGTCGTAGCACCGTGATGGGTCGCCTGGACGGTGATATTGCCGGTCGCCGTCAGGTTCGAACCGGCGCCGATCCGCGCCGTTGTCTGCTGGTCGATATAGGAGACGACGATGGCGCCGCCGACAGTCGTGGAGCCCGAGGTGGTGCTCTCGGCCCCCGCTTCGCCTTCGACGGTGTTCTCGCCGCTGCCAAATGCCTGTGCCCGCACGATGTTTGCGCCGTTGATCGCGGATCCGTCGCGGATCTCGGCCGTGACCTCCATCAGGGACACGTCGATGGCGATCGACGCGCCGACGCCGGTGCTGCCGCCGCCCGAGGTGGTCGAGAGCGCCTTGGCATAGGTCTCCTGCGTGCCGCGCGCCGTCGGCGTCACGTTGCCGCCGCCCGCGTTGACCGTGCCACTCACCGTCGCGACCGTGTCGCTGTTGGCGATGTTCAGCGCGAAGCTGCCCGCGACGTTCAGATCGCCTCCGGACGCGCCCGAGGTCGATTGCGCGCCCATCACGTGTTTCTGGTCGCCCCGCCCGTCCATCATGGCATCGGCGTCGACACTGCCGGTTACCGTGGAGTTCAGCATCTCCGCGCGGTTGTCGAGATCGGCGACGTTGATCGCCACCGCGATGCCGACGCGATCGCCGTCCTGCGTCTCGTCTTCGGGAGTGTCGGGATCGTTCGGGGTCACACCGGTTGCGGCGGACCCGTCGGCGATGGCCTCCGCGTCCATGTCGGCGCGGCTGTCGAGATCGACCGCCGCAACGACGGTCCGGTTCTGCAGGATCGCGGTCGCGCTGAGGCTCGCGACGTTCAGCGCGACGGCGGCCCCCACGGCCACCGAACCGGAGCCTCCGGCCCCTTCCGCCGAGGTATCCTTGCCGCCCTGGGTGCGGTCGAGCGATTTGTTCGACTTGCTGTCTGCGGTGCTCACGCCGCCGTCGATCTGCTGGTCGGCGCTGCTGTTGCCGTCACCGCTCTTCGAGGTGCCCTCCGCCGAGGCAATGGCCTCGGCCTTGGACTGTCCGACCGCCCGCGCGCTCATCGTCAGGGTATCGCCCGAGGTCGTGAGGTTCCGGTCGAGATCGGCCTCGGCCGTGTCATCGACAAAGGCCAGCGCCAGCGACACGCCGACGGCGGTGTTGCCGGTCGCGTTGCTGTCCATCTTGGCGTAGCTCGATCCCGAATGGAGCGCCGTGATCGACACGTCACCCTTGGTGGTCATCAGACCGCCTGCACCGATCCGCGCCCGGGTCGTCCGGTCATGCACGTCGATCACCAGGCCGCCGCCGACGCCGGTGCCGTCCTTGGCCGAGGCGCCCGCCGCGCCGGTTGTGGTCGCGGTATGCTCACCCGTGGCCGACAGCGTGACCTCGTCAGCCCCGTTGATGACGCCGGAATCGGTGATCACCGCGTCGGTCAGATCGTCATGCACGCTGATCGCGATGGACGCACCGACGCCGGTCGAGCTGGAGCCGTCATTCGCCGAGGTGGCCGAGACGACATGGTCGGTCTTGGACGCCGCCGTCAGTGAGACGTCGTCGCCATTGCCCGCATTGACGGTGGTCGCCGTGATGCGCGCCCGTGTGTCCGTATCGACGATGGAGAGCGCGAAGGACCCCGCCACGCCGGTCTCGCCGCCCGAGGCGCCCGAGGTCGCGCTGGCGCCGAAGACATGCTCGCCATCGCCACGATCATCCATGATCGCGCTGGCGCTTGCCGCGCCGTTGACCGTGCTGCCGTTGAAGATGGCGCGGTTCACCATGTTGGCGACATTGATCGCCACACCGACACCGACCTGCGTGCCCCCTTCGGCGCCGCCCTCTGCGGCCGAGCCGTCCGCGACGGCCGACGCGTCCATGTCGGCTGCGGTTTCGAGCACCACGTCACCCGTCACGATGCGGTCTGCGAGCACCGCTTCGACGGTCAGGTTCGACACGTTGAGCGCGACCGCCGCGCCCACGCCGACGGAACTGCCGCCCGAGCTGGCCGAGGCATCCTCACCCCCGGGATTGGCGGTCTCGCTCGTGCCCGCCTTGGAGCTTGCCGAGGTCGTGCCGCCGCCGATCTGGCTGTCGGCATCGGCGGGCTCGTCGTCTTTATCGGCACCCTGGGCCGAGGCGATGGCCTCGGCCTTCGACGCGCCTGCGCCGGTCGCGGACATCGTCAGCATGTTCGCGCCGATCGTCACGTCGCGGTCCAGATCGGCGATGGCGGTATCGTCCACGAAGCTCAGCGCGATCGAGGCGCCAACCGCCGTGTTGCCGGTCGCGTTGCTGTCGGCCTTGGTGTAGCTCGAACCCTTGTGGGTCGCAGAGATCGCCACGTCGCCGGTGCCGATGAGCGTCCCGCCCGTCCCGATCCGAGCCGTCGTGCTGCGGTCATGCACGTCGATGGCAAGCGAGCCGCCGACCCCGGTGCCATCCTTGGCGGCCGCGCCGCTCTCGGCGGTGGTCGTGGCGCTGTGTTCGCCCGCCGCGGTCACGCTGACCGCGCCCGGGTTCGAGACCGTGCCGGTGTTCGAGATCTGTGCGATCGTCGCGTCGTTCAGCACGCTGATCGCGATCGAGGCGCCGACACCCGTTGAGGAGGAGCCTTCGTTCTCGGAGGTGGCCGAGACCGTCTGCGCGCTGGTCGAGGCCGCGCCGAGCGTCACTGCATCGCCGCCCGCCGTCACGTTTCCATCGAGCTGCGCGGTGGTGTCTGCATCGACGATGGAAAGCGCGAAGCTGCCCGCCACGCCGGTCTCGCCGCCCGAGGCGCCCGAAGTGGCGCTGGCGCCGAAATCATGGGTGTCGTTGCCGCCCGAGGCCATCAACGCCTCGGCGGTGAAGCCGCCGGTCACCGAACCGTCGCCCGCAAGCTCGGCGCTGTTCGTCATCGTCGCGACATTGATTGCGACCGCGACGCCGAGGATGGTGCCGCCCGAGGCCCCGCCTTCGGAGGCCGAGCCGTCGGCCACTGCCTCGGCATCCATCTCGGCGCGCGAATCGAGATTGGTGTCGCCGGTCACGGACACGCCCGAGAGCACCGCCGAGGCGGTCAGGGTTGCGACATTGACCGCCACCGCCGCGCCGACGCTGATCTGCCCGCCATTGCCGTCATCCGCTCCGGCCTGTCCGCCTTGGGTCGCGTCCTCGCTCGTGCCGGACTTGCCCTCGGCGGTCGATTCCGCGCCCGAGATCTGCGCATCCGCATCCGCGCCTTCATCGTCGCTGTCCGCGCCCGCCGCCGAGGCGATGGCCTCGGCCTTGGAGGCGCCGCGCGCGGTGGCCGCGAAGGCCAGCGCCGCGCCGGTGCCGAGCACCAGATCACGGTCGAGATCGGCCTCGGCGGTGTCATCGACGAAGCTCAGTGCAATGGAGGCCCCCACGGCGGTGTCGCCAGTGGCGTTGCCGTTTGCCTTGGCATGGCTCGCACCGCGATGGGTCGCGGCGATCTCGGCGCCGCCGGTCAGGGTCAGTGCGCCAAGCCCGGTGCCGACCCGCGCCAGCGTCATCCGGTCATGCACGTCGATGGCCAGCGAGCCGCCGATGGCGGTCGACCCCTGCGCGCCGCTTTGTGCCGTGGTCGTGGCATCGTGCTCGCCCGAGGCCGTCACCGTCAGCGTGCCCGCGCCGCCGATCACCGCGCCGTCGGAAATTTCCGCCTGCGTCAGATGGTTGGCGACCGAAATTGCGATGGAGGCACCGACGCCGGTCGAGCTCGATCCATCATTTTCGGCCGTCGCCGAGACCGTGTCGACGCTCTTCGAGGCCGCTGTCGCGCTCACATCCTCGCCGCCCGCCGTGACGGTGCCTGCGACGGTTGCCGTGCTGTCGGCATCGACCACCGAGAGCGCGAAGCTGCCCGCGATCCCGGTATCGCCGCCCGAGGCGCCGGAGGTCGCGAAGGCGCCGAATTCATGGGTTTCGCCATCGACCATCCCGGCCGAGACCGAGAGCCCGCCCGTGACCGTCGAGGTCGCGTCGATCCCGGCGCGGTTCGAGAGCGTCGCGACATTGATCGCGACCGCGACGCCGATCTGCGTCGCCCCGTCGCTGCCGTCCGAGGCAGAGCCGTTGGCCGTTGCGCTCGCATCCATATGCGCGAGCGTTCCGAGCGTCAGGTCGGCCTCGACATCGCGGCCCAGAAGCTCGGCACTCACCGTCAGGGTCGAGACATTCACGGCAACCGCCGCGCCGACCGCAACGCTGCCCGAGCTGGTCGAGCCCTGCTGCGCGGCGGACTCGTCCTCGTTGGTTCCCGAGCGGCTTTCGGCGGTCGTGGTCGCGCCACCGATCTGCTGGTCGGCGGAGGTGTCGCTCTCGTCGTCGGAATCCGCGCCCTTGGCCGCGGCGATGGCCTCGGCCTTGGAGCTGCCGGTGCCGCTGGCGGTCAGGCTTGCGGTGCCGCCGGTGGTCAGATCCCGATCGAGATCGGTCTCGGCCAGGTCGTCGACAAAGGCCAGCGACAGCGCCACGCCCGCGGCGGTGTCGCCCGCGGCCTCGCCATCGGCCTTGGCGTAGCTCGAGCCGGAATGCTCGACCGCCATCGCGGCATCGCCGCCGATGGTCAGCGCGGAGGCGTCGGTGCCGATGCGCGCCCGGGTGGTCCGGTCATGCACATCGATGGCCAGCGCGCCGCCCACGCCGGTGCCGGTGCTCTGGGCGCCCGCCTCGGCGGTGGTAGTGGCCGCATGGGTTCCGGTCGCGGAGATCGACAGGTCGTCCGCGCCGTCGAGCACCGCCCCGTCGGCGATCTCGGCGATCACGAGGTGATCGGCCACGCTGATCGCGACCGAGGCGCCCACGCCCGTATCGCCGCCCGACTGGTCGGAGGTCGCAGCGACCGTATCCGTGCTTTCCTCTGCGGCGCTCATCGTGACAGCGCCGATCCCGGCATCCGGGGCGCTCTCGGCGACCGACCCGTCGATTGCGGCACGGGTGTCGGTGTCCACGATTGAGAGCGCAAAGCTCCCCGCGACGCCCGTGTCGCCGCCCGACGCGCCCGAGGTCGCGCTGGCGCCGAAGGCGTTGACCGCAGTGCCCGAATCTGCCCGCCCGGCGCGGATGGTCACGCCGTCCTGGCCGGTCAGAACGACCGATGCGCCCGCGTCGACACCGGCGGTGTTCGAGAGCGACGCGACATTGATCGCGATGGCCGCGCCGATCTGCGTGCTGCCGCCCGCGGTGTCGGTGGCCGAGCCGTCCGCGTCCGCGGTGGCGTCCATCTCGGCGGCGCTCTCCAGCGTCACGCCCGAGGCGGTCAGCGTGCCGGTCTCGACGCTCGCATCGGCGACATTGCCCGAGACGTTGAGCGCCAGGGCCGCGCCGACGCCCACATCGCCGCCGGTCGAATTGGCGGATTCCTGGCTGCCGAGCTGGCCGCTCAGATCCTCGTCGGTGCGCCCGTCCGCAAATCCCACCTGCTGATCGCGCTGCGCGTCGGCATCGGCGGCCTCGTTATCGGTGTCGGTGCCTTCCGCCGAGGCCCGCGCGGTCACGCCGCTGCGCCCGGTCGAGGACGCGGTCAGCGCCGCGGTCCCGGCGACAGTGGAATTGCGCCGCGAGGTCGAGGAGGCGCAGTTGTCGACAAAGCCAAGCGCCACGGCCGCGCCGACGGCGGTGCCGCCGCCAAGTGCGGTGCCATCGGCGAGAATCGTGCTGGTGCCCGAATGGATCGCACTGGCCGACAGGTCTCCGGCCACGGCGAGATCGCCGCCGGTCCCGAGATCGGTGGTGGTGGCGTTGTTGACGACAGCGATGGCGACCGCGCCACCGACCGAGGTGCCGCCTCCCGAGGCGCCCGCCTCGGCGGTGGTGGTGTCGGTATGGGTGCCGGTGGCCGACAGCGTCAGATCGCCCAGACCCGCCGCGTTGCCGGTGCCGAGCGCGGTGCCCTCGAGCGCCGCGCTGGTCGAGTTCGATCCGATATAGAGCGCGACTGAGGCCCCGACCCCGGTGTCCGATCCCATAGCACCGCCGGACTCGGTCGGCGTGGCGGAGGTGGTCACCACGGTGGTCGAGCTGGCCGTCAGGCTCAGACTCGCGCCGTTCAGCGTTAGCGCAGCGCCATCAAGCACCAGCGCATGCACATCCGTGGTCACGACATGGATGGCGAGGCTTCCCGCAATCGCCGTCTCTGCCGACGAGGTCGCGCCGCTGATCGCCGTCAGCGCGTAGCCGCCGGACGCATCGAGCGTCGCTGTCGCGGTGACGCTGCCGGTGTTGTAGGTCGTGGTCCCGCCGAGCGTGGTCGAGACATCCGCGTCGATCACGCCGATCCCGACGGCGACCGCGACGCCGGTGGCGGTGGAATCGGTGCTCACACCGCTCGCGGTGGTGGAAAGGATATCGGTCTGCGTCGCGCTCAGGCTGACCGCATTGGCGCCGCCCGAGGTCGAGAGCGACCCCGAGGTATCGACCGACACGGTGGTCGTCGGCAGATAGATTCCGACCGCAACCGCGCCCGCGAAATCGATATTGCCGCCCTGGCTGGCGGCCCGGTCCGAGCTGTCGCCATCGTTGTTCGGGTCTTCGAGCCGGTTCTGCGACTCGTTGTCATTCGCATTGCCCGCGCTCTCGTCCGCGCCTCCGGCCGAGGAATAGGCGGCGGTGGTGATCGTCGCGGTCGTGGTCGCCGCGAGCCCGATCGCCTCGGGGGCGTCAGACGCGCCGATCGAGGCGGAATCCCCCACCGAGACGCGCGTCGCCACGTCGGCCACGGTCACCGCAACGGTCGCACCCGCGGCAGAGCCGCTCTCGGGGCGGCCATCGGCGATGCTGGTGACATCGAGCGTCGTGCCCGCATTGGCATTGACACTGGTGCCCGCGTCGATGGCGCTGGCGCCCCAGATGCCGATGGTCGAGCGCGTGACGAGCACGGCGACCGCCACGGCGGCGTCGGTCTCGGAATCGGTGTCGCCGTCCTCGGCCTGATCCTCGGCGGTCAGGGTCAGCGTGACCCCGGTGGTCAGCGCCACAGCGCCCGAGGCGGTGACCGATCCCGACGAGAGCGCATCGCCCTCGGTGCCCAGCGTGATCGAGGCGCGCGGAATCCCGGCGGTGATCGCGCCGCCGATCGGTCCGAGCGCAAAATTCGACGATTCGAGCGTCGACGAGGTGGTCGCGCTCATCGAGACGTCACCGGCCGTCGCGGTCACGTCGCCTTGGATGTCGATGGACGCCTTCGGCGCGGAGAGGATGAAGCCGTCCGTGGGCCCTTCGGGGATGATGCCGTTGCCGGACGCCTCGGAGGTGAAGGTCACCGATGCGCCCGAGACGCTGGCGCCGTCCTCGACGGTGATGGTCTCGGCGGTGATGTCGATGGCGCCGGTGGTCACGAGCGTTCCGCCCGAGAAGATCACCGTGTCGAGACCCTCGCCGCCATCGACCGTCAGGTTCAGATCGCCCAGCGTGTCGAAATCGCCCGAGAAGGTCAGGACATCGCCCGCCGGGAACTGGGACGGGCTGATCCCCGCGATGTCGACGTCGATATCCGGAAGAAGCGCGGTGAACTCGGACAGGATACCCTGATCGTTGCCCATGTTGATCGTCAGGGAGACGTCGGGAACCGTGAAGGTGGTGTCCTCGAAGGTCGCGCCCGCGATGGTGATCTGGTTCGTTCCACTGTCATAGGTGACCGTGACCGCGTCAGAGAGGGCGGTCAGGTCGAACACGACCTCGTCCATTGTTCCGGTGTTGGTGAGCGGCTCGAGCCCGTCATAGGCGAGCACGTCTCCATCGCGGGTGATCGTGCCGGATTGCGGGCTGGTGGCCACATAGGTGACCGAGCCGTAGCTGCCGCCATCGAGCTCCAGCACATCGAACCCGCCATCGCCGCCATGCAGCCCGGCGGTGAGCGCGCCATCCTGCTGGATGAGGAACGTGTCCTCGTTATCCGCGGCGCCCTGAAGCGCCTCGACCGAGGTGAAGCGCAAGCCCGCGACCTCGCCCGCGTCCTGGCCGTCGACGGTCCAGGTGGTGTCCTGTGCCGGACCTTCGAGCGTGTCGGTGCCCGCGCCACCGTCGAAGAGAATGGCGATGCCCTGGGGCAGAAGTCCCGTGACGTCGAGTTTCAGCCGGTCGTTCCCGTCGGTGCCCTGGATCGTCAGGCCGTCCGTGGCGTCGGACAGCGCGCGTTCCTCGACAAGGTCACCCGTCTCCTCGTCATAGATTTTGAAGACTTCGGCGACGTGATCGTATTCCAGCGTCCAGTCGGCCCCGCCCGAGGCGTCCAGATCGGACATCGGGATGATATCGGCGGCCAGAAGATAGCGCGGCTCCAGCGCTTCGACCTTCACGGCCGAGACGCGGACCGGCATCCGGCCTTCCTGGATCAGGCGCAGGCTCTGGAAGAATCGGTGGCGGGTTTCCCCGGAGAACCACTTGAGTCGCGACCGTGCTTTCGCGACATCGCGCGAATCGACCGATTCGATGTTTTTGCGGAACGCATCAGAGCCGAAGGGGAACGCCATCCCTCATCTCCTAATCAATATATTTCAAGGACTTGCGCGACGAAATTCGCACAAGCCAAAAAGCATAGGCCTGCATTCTGCGTCGATAACGCAGGTCAAAACGGGGCTAAACTGAGATACGCTGGTGAGTGTGCAGCACCGCGAGTTTACCAAGGCGTTTCAGCTGCGCATAACCCGAATCGACCTTAAGATGCGTTCCAAGCTATTTTTTTCGTTAATTTGAGCCATCGCCGCGAGCGGTCCGGCGACCCGATTCCCCCCGAATCGCGGGCCTTCGGGAGCTGGTTGGCGACAGATGAGTCGCCCGTGCGACATCAGCCGTCTCTAAGCGGCTCAAATCTCCTCGGAGGGACGTTTCCCGCCTTACCGATTTCGACCGAAAAGACGCCGGAACAGCCGGGCCAGAGGACCGCGCCGCGCGTCCAGCTCGACCTCGATTCCCGCCTGGGTCGCGCGCATCGTGGCAAACAGATCGAGAGCGCTATGAAGCTCGAACACATGCCCGTCTTCCTGTCGCGCCGCGTCGCGGCTCGGCCGGGACAGCGCCCCGGACACCCGCGCCGGATCGAGCGTGAACATCCGCTCCGGCCCGTCCTCGGACGACAGGTAGCGCGTCAGGAGCCACGGGTGTTCGGGACTGTCTTCGGGGTCGTCCACGAAATCGCCCGCGTTGATCCGGTCGCGCAACCTTACCAGGAACGCGAAGATCTGCGGCGAGGGACACCCCGCCCCGTCGGGCGCAAAGGCCTCGTAATACCCGGGCTCGGCGGCGACAAAGATGGTCAGCGCCGTCCCGAGCGAGCAATCGGGCCGGTCCAGAACCGCGCCCAGAACCTCGACCGGCGCGTAATCCCAATTGTAGAACCGCCCGAGCTGATTGATCTGCCGGGTCGTGCCCTCCCGCACCAGTGCGATGGCGGTGTCGGTATCGCCGCTCTCCCAGTCGAACGTCTCGAATGTCGTCACAGCAGGCCTCCCGGTTGTCCCCGGACCCGATAGCTCGCGTTTTTGTCGAAATCTGGGACAGGACATGACATCGCGGTCACGGCCCGGAAGCCTCGGGACTTATCCGCCCGCGATCTCCAGCGTGCAGCGATGCCCGGCGGGCAACTCACCGTCGGGATTGGGCAATCCCAGGACCACAACGAAGGTCGCGCTGGCCGCGTCGAAGACCCGGTCGACCGAGGTCACGACCGCCGGGAACGCCCCGTCGAGCGGCGCCGCCGGACGCACCACCGCGCTGTCCCCGACCGAGACCGAGCCGAACATCGCCACCGGCAGGAAGGCCTCGATCTTCAGGGGATCGAGTTGAACGATTTCAAGCACATGGTCGCTGGACCCGACATATTCGCCCGCGGTCAGCACCCGATCGGACACGATCCCGTCCACCGGGCTGGTGATCGCGCGTTCCCCAAGCGCGATCTCGGCCCGGGTCAGTTCCTTGAGCGCGATGTCACGGTTCAGCTCGGCCTGGATCAAGAGGCTCTGCGCCGCGATGCGCTCGGCCTCGACCTGGTCGAAGGCCTCTTCAGTGGCGACGCCGCGCTGGCGCAGCGTCTCGATCCGGGCATAGCGCTTGTCGATCATCTCGAGCTGACGCCGCTGCGCGTCGATCACGTCGGTCGAGGCCGCGCGCGTGGCCAGCAGATCCACCGTGCTCTGCTCCACCGCCGAGGACAGGCGCGCGACGACCTGCCCCGCCTCGACCGCGTCCCCCCGCGACACGCTGACCTCTTCTAGAAGCCCCGCGACCGGGCTCCCCAGACGCACGATCTCGGCCGGATCCATCAGGCAGTCGAAGCTGTCGGCCAGAGCCGGTGAGGCGACCAGCGCCAGAAGCGACAGGCAGGCGGTGCGGTGGATCATTCGAGACCTCCGGTAAAGGACAACATCGAGTTGAGCCGCCGATCCTGCCGGACCAGATCGCGGCGCATCCGCGCATGGATACGCTCGGCCCGCGCCTGCGCCCGGTCGAAGAGCTTGAGCCGCGGTCCGAGACCGATCAGCGGCAGATAGCTCAGGACCCGCAGATGCGGCGCGGAGATCGCGTCGAGAAGCGGATCGGCAAGGGAGAGGTGCTGGCCCACCGTGCCCGGCTCGCCGCGCCGTCCGGCACGGCCCGCAAGCTGGCGGTCGATCCGACCCGCGTCGTGGCGCTCGGTGAGGATGACGTGCAGGCCGCCGGCCTCGCGCACGCCCTCCCCGAGCGCGATGTCGACGCCGCGCCCGGCCATGTTGGTCGCGACGGTGATCCGCCCCGCCTGCCCGGCCTCGGCGATGATCTCGGCGCTTTCGTGATCGGTCTCGGCGTTCAACACGCGATGCTCGAAGCCCGCGGCACTCAAAGCCGCCGACACCGCCTGCGAGGCCGAGACCGAGCGCGTCCCGATCAGCACCGGGCGACCGCGGGCGGCCTCGGTCCGGGTCTCCGCGACGACGGCCCGCCATTTCGCCTCGACCGAGCCATGCACGCGCGGCACCCGGTAGCGCAGCTTCGAGGGCTTGTGCGGCGGGATGCGGCTGGTCTTCAGGCCGTAGACGGACCAGAGCTCGTTCGTGACCTCGCGCGCGGTTCCGGTCATGCCCGCGAGCTTCACGTAGCGCCGGAAGAGCCGCTGGTAGGTCATCCGCGCCACGGCGATGTTCTGAGGCGTGATCTCGACCTCTTCCTTGGCCTCGATCAGCTGGTGCATGCCGTCCGACCAGGACCGGTCCGGCTGCAGTCTCCCGGTATATTCGTCGACGATCTCGATCTTGCCGTCGGCCACCAGGTAATGCTCGCCGCGCTTGAAGACGAAAAGCGCCGCCAGCGCCTGCTGGATCACCTCTTCGCGGCGGATGCGGCTTTGCCAGAGACCGTCCTCGCCCTCGGTAAGCTCGGTCAGGCGCTCGCGCCCCGCCTCCTTGAGGCGCACGCGGCGCTCGTCGGCCTCGAGCGCATAATGCGGGCCCTTCTCGAGGCTCCGCGCCAGGTCCAGCGCGCGGCCCGCCCAGGCGGCTTCCTCGGCGGCATCGGTCTGTTTCGAGATGATGAGAGGCGTCTTGGCTTCGTCGACGAGAACGCTGTCGGCCTCGTCCACGATGGCGAAATGCAGGCCGCGCATCACCGGCTCGGACAGGTCCCTGGACCCGGACGCCACCCGTGCCAGCCTCTGGCGAAGGGCCTGCGGACCTTCGGCGCCAAAGGTGATCCTGTCGCGCAGGTAATCGAAGGCCATCTCGGTGTTCGACCCGTAGGTCAGATCGCAGAGATAAGCGGCGCGGCGATCCTGGGGGCTCATGTCCTCGAGGATCACGCCGAGCGTGAGCCCGAGGCGTTCGTAAACCGGGCGCAGCGTGTCGGCATCGCGTTCGGCCAGGTAGTTGTTGACGGTGATGACGTGGGTCGGCGTGCCTGCGAGCGCCGCGGCGGCAGCGGCGAGACCGGCGGTGATGGTCTTGCCCTCGCCGGTATCCATCTCGATCAGGCGGCCGTCGAGCATCGCCAAAGCGCCGCGGATCTGCACCGATCTCTGCCGGAGGCCCAACGTCCGGGCGCTTGCCTCGCGTGCGAGCGCAACGCCCTCGCGCAGCGCCGAGGTGGTCGGACCGGCACGGCGGATCCGGGCGCGCGTCTCGACGATCTCGGCGTCGAAAGCGGCGTCGTCCAGGGCGGCAAGACGCCGTCCCAGGCGCAGCACCGCGGCCACGCCCGCACGATCGGTCGCGGGCGCCGCGAAGAGCCGCGCATCGCGGGACAGCCGGCCGAGCGCCGCCTGCCCCCGCTCGTCCAGCCAGCCGGGATAGCGGTCCCGCCGCTCGGGGTAGAACCGGACCCGCGGAGCGGCGCCGAGCGCCGCCCCTTCTGGCTGGAGCATCTTCACTGGCCTCAGGCCTCTTCGGTCGCGGCCTCGGGCGCGGTGGTCCCGGCGTCACCCTCGACCTCGGGCAGCGCGAAATGGCCGAGCATGGTCTGGAAGTGGCGCAGCGAATGCAGGTGCAGGAAGGTGCATTCCAGCTCGTCGGTGTCGAACATGGCGCGCAGATCCGCATCCTCGAGCTTCTTCAGCTTCTCGCGGTCGATGGCCATGAAGCCCGAGAGCGACCGCTTCTCGCCATCGGCGAGGCTGAACTGCGCCTGCATCGGCTGCAGGAGGCCAAGGTCCTTCAGACGCTTGCAATAGGCCTCGGTGCGGCGGAACTGGCCCTGGTATTCCTGCAGGAAGCGCAGGATGTTCTGCAGGTACTGGGTCTGCTTGCCGTCGCTGTCGAAGAGATGCTCGCCGCGGCCCTCGCGGTTACAGCCCTCGAAGCTCTCGTCGATATGCAGGATGAAGTTCTTGGCGTCCTTGTCGGTCGAGAAGACGAAGGGGTAGCGGCGCACGAAGGCGGGGATGTAGGTGCCCGCTTTCCACTGGCCGTTATCGTCGACGAAGAAGTTCTCGTTGGCCTTCGCGCCGAGGATCACCGCCGGCATGATGCGGTCGCCCTCGCCCGCGAAGACGATCGGGTAATGCGCGGCAGCAGCGGCAAATTCGATCGCGGTCAGCGGCACCGAGTTGACCTTGGTGGCGAAGGCGTAGCTGTCGCCGGCCTTCACGCTCAGATCGCCATGCGCCTTGGCGGTGACGGGCGTTGCGTTTTCGTAAAACAGAAGCTGAGTTGCCATTTCTAAAATATCCTTCCTGTTGGTTGGGGGCTCTCACACGATGGTCGATCCACCGCGGAAATACTTGAGGAACACCCGCGTGGCGCCGCGCCAGAGACGCGCCGCCAAGGGAGTGTTGCCATGGGAGAAGCGCACATGCACGCGATCTCCGTAGACCGCGACCGGCAAAGCGGCATCGGCGGCCAGATCGACCTGGTAGAAACTCTCGAGCGCGATCAGCCGTCCGCGCGGCGCCTCGGGATCGAGCGACACTTGGCCGCCGCCCGCCACAGCCAGCGCCTCGCTCGGGAGCGATCGGGTCAGGCTCGGCGTCGCGCGCAGGACATGGGCCGGGTAGACGCGCTCGGGGTCGGAGGCGAAGCGGACCGCCAGCCCGCGCGTGTCCTCGGCCACGAGATCGGCCTGCGCCTCGGGCACGATCACCCGGATCTCGGGGTCCTCGAACGGGGCCACGACCGCAAGCCGGTCGCCGCGGCGGGCAAACCGGCCCACCAGGTCGCGCGCCTCGGGCAGGATCACGCGTCCCGGCGCGGGCGCACGGATCACCTGCTCCTCGATCCGCGCCTCGGTCAGCGCCAGATCGGCCTCGGCGGCGGCGATCTCCTCTTCGAGGATGCGCATCTGCGTCTGCTCGGACGGCCCGAGCGCGGCGCGGCGCAGCTCGATCTCCGAGAGCCGCGCGCGCAGGAGATCGGCGCGTGCGGGCAGGAGCGGATCGAAGACGCGCAGGATCGGCGCCCCCGTCTCCACCCAGTCGCCCGGCGCGACGAAGACCTCTTCGATCACGCCTTCCGAGCTCGCATTGGCATAGGCGCCCGGCGCGGGCGCGACGACGCCCTCTGCCAGCGTATTGTGCGGCACCGGAACCGCCATCAGGAGCGCGGCAAGGGCAGCGAGCACGCCGCCCGTCGCCAGAAAGGCGCGGCCACGGTGGCGGCGCAGCATTGGCGAGGAGAGGACGAACCAAAGGCCCTTGAGGATCGGCAGGCCCAGCATGAGAAAGAGCGCCCAGCTGGCCAGCAGGATCCCCACGACGAAGAACTTCGTCGCCACGAGCGAGATGATCGCCATGGTGATGAAGAGCCGGTAGAGAAACGCGCCGATGGCGTAGAAGAAAAGCCACGGCCCCTCGCGGCGCCCGGTCGCCGGGTTGTCGACCCCCTCCATGCCGAAGGCGAAGCGCTGCACCAGGTAGCCGATATAGCGGTTGGCGCGCTGGCCGAGATTGGGGATCTCGATCAGGTCCGAGAGAACGTAATAGCCGTCGAAGCGCAGGAGCGGATTGCCGTTGAACAGCAGCGTCGAGACGCCGCCGATCAGCATGACGTTGAAGGCGAAGGCGCGCACGAGCCCTTCCTCGGCGCCGCTCCAGACGATCATCGCAACCGAGGCCAGGAAGATCTCGACGAGGACCCCCGCCGCCGCGACGAAGGCCCGGCGCCATTTCGACGCGAAGGCGATGCTGTCGGAGGCATCGACGTAAGGCACCGGCATGAACACCAGGAACATCACGCCGATCTCGTGGACCGCTCCGCCCCAGCGCTTGATTGAGAAGGCGTGCCCCAGCTCGTGCACCGCCTTGACCGCCGGATAGGCCAGGAGGAGCAGGATCACGTTCTCGGTCGACACGACCCGGTCGAAGACATTGGCGGTAAGCGGCCCCCAGTTGAGCGCCGCAAGCACCAGCCCGTAGGCCACGACGCCCAGGTAGATCAGCAGCCCGAAGATCGAGAAGAGCGGGCGTATGAGCGGCATCAGCGCGCTCAGGAAATCGTCGGGATCGAAGACCGGCACCCGGAGCGCGAGCGGGTTCAGCACGCTGCGCACCAGTTTCTGCCGCTTGGTCCGGCGGCCGCGATCCGAGAGCTCGATCACGTCCGGCGGCACGTCGCCCGCCAGCACATCCGCCGAGTAGAGCTGGCCGACGAGCCGCACCAGTTCCTCTTGAGTGACCGCGTCGATCTCGAGCTGGTCGACCGCGAGTTCCCAGATCTGGTCGAGCGACCGCGAGCCATCCATCATCGCGATCAGCCGGTAGGCCTCGGGGGTGAATCGGTGGAACCGGCCCGAGGCGCGGTCCTGCAGGACGAACCACAGCTTGCCGCGATAGACATGCCGGTGGATCGCCGCATGCGCCCGAAGCCTCGGGCGGAAGCCCGAGACCCGGTACCACGAGGCGCTCGTCCAGCTGCGGTTACTCATGGCTGCCAGGCCCAGAGCTTGAGCCGCGCCCAGTCGGCGAGGTCATGGAACATCACCCAGGCCAGCCGCCGCTCGCCAATGGCGGTGCGCGACACGCCTTCCATTCCCGGCCGGAGCGCCGCGGCGCCGTCGACAAGCTCGGCCTCGACCCGGAACCAGTTGCGACCGTCGCTCTGGCGCGCGAGCGGCGTGATTTCCTGAAGCGCGTAGGTCAGCGGCAGTTCCGGGAAGGCCGACAGGCGCAGCGACCCGGTCTGCCCCGGCGCGATCTCGTCGATCTCGGTCTCGGGCACTTCCAGCACCACCCGGTAACCGTCGAGCGGCGCGATGCGGAAGAGCGTCTCGCCGCGCTCGATCGCGCCGCCAACCTGCTGGCTCAGATCGCCCTCGACGATATAGCCGTCGAAGGGTGCGCGAATGCGCGTCCGGGCCAGCTGCTCGCGCACCAGCGACAGCTGCGCCTCGGCCTGCGAGATCTGGGCGCGGATGATGTTGGCCTCGGCCAGCTTGCGCTCGGCGATGGCCTGGTCGAGCTCGCGGTTGCGCTGCTCGAGCGCGGTGCCGAGCCGCAGCTCCTCGAGCGAGAGATCCTTTTCGTCCAGCACCGCGAGTATATCGCCCTCGGCCACCCGGTCCCCGGCCCGGGCGTTCTGCGCGGCGAGATAGCCGTTGAACGGGGCCACGACCGAGCGCTGCACGATCCCCTCGAGCCGCGCGGGCGCGACCACCTCGAACTCGGTCCGCCCGAACCAGAGCCCCGCGATCACCGCCGCGAGGATCAGCGTCACCAGCTTGGCGCCGAAATGCGATGGCCCAAGCAGCGCCTTGGCGCCCCGGGTGATGCTGTCGCTGACCTTACCGGGCAGCCAGCGGCTCGATTGGCGGCGATCCTCAATGATCGGCCCGGCGATGGCCGCGACCGCGTCGCAGATCTCGACATCCTGCGGCGCGAAGCTCGCGCCCTGCCGCCGCTCGAACATCAGCGCGCCGATGATCTCGTCTCCCGCCGAGAGCGGGATGGTCAGGACCGAGCCAACCCCGTGCGATTGCGCGAGATCCGCGTGGGCGCGGGAGACACGGAATTCCCAATCCTCGGGCTCGGGCCAGAGGATCACCGCCTCCTGGTCCACCGCCTCGTCCATCGCGATCCCGAT
Organism: Litorisediminicola beolgyonensis; assembly: GCF_042679605.1. Taxonomy (NCBI): domain Bacteria; kingdom Pseudomonadati; phylum Pseudomonadota; class Alphaproteobacteria; order Rhodobacterales; family Paracoccaceae; genus Litorisediminicola; species Litorisediminicola beolgyonensis. The sequence goes on along the minus strand of NZ_JBHTMU010000023.1, from coordinate 22,758 downwards.
CTCGCGGATGAGCGATGCCCGCCGCCCGAAGCTCGCCGCGTTCGACACCGCCTGAACACGGACCCGTCGGCCGCGGCACAGCCCGAGGCTCACCGTCTCGCAATCGAGCCTGCGCGCGAGCCCCACGACCAGCGCGGTCGCCGCCTCGTCGAGACGCGGACGCTCCAGAAGCGTGGCCAGCATGTCGAACGCGGTCGTGACCCGTTCGCGCAGCTCGCCGTCCTTGATTTCCTGCTCGCGGCGCAGGATCAGCTCAATCCAGCCCGCTGCCCATTGCAGCCTCCGGAAGAGCGCGGGCGTGGGCGCGGCGCGGGAAGGCGCGCTGACCGCCACTGCCCCGAAAAGCTGCCCGAAGATGATCAGGGGATGGGCCAGAACCCGCCGCTCGGTGCCCTCGCCGAAGACGACGCTCTGGCGATCGGCCAGCGCCTTGGCGGCGCTTTCGCGCAGATCCGCGGCCGTGTCGCTACCCTGCGGCCACGCGGCCATCGGCAGGAACGGCCCGGTATCGGGCATCTCCCCGGTGACCAGGAACCCGGTCGCCAGACCGTCGATCTGGCGCGTGACAAGGCCCAGCCAGGCGCCGAGCACCGCCTCGAGCGTCTCGGATTGCTGGAAGCGCGACCAGAGCGTCTGGTCGAGCATCGCGTAGGTGACCTGAGGAGCAGCGGTGTCAGGCGAGGCGTCAGAGTCCGGGCCGCGGCGCAATTCCGTCATGTACAATACCTTGTGAGCCCATGCGGACCCGAGTTGTTCAAGAAACCGTCGCAGCGAGCAGCAGCGAAGCGAAACCAAGAAATGACCGCGCGAGTGAGTCGCGGCCAAAACCAAGCGATTCGACGCAATTCGAATCACCAGATCGCAGCGATCTTAGCCGCGGCGTTTCCCTGCACAAATGATTCGAATCATATTCAGATCCTAACGTGATCAGCTCCGACCGCCCTGGAGGAGCTTGGTCAGCAATCGAATCAGCGTCGCGCCCTCGCGTGCGTCGAGGGGTTCGAAGGCCCGGCGTTCGACCTCGCGCAGCGCGTCCGAGAATTCCGCGACGCGGGCCTCGCCCGCCTGTGTCAGCCGCACCTCGGCGGCGCGCCGGTCCTCGGGCGGGACACGGCGGTCGATCAGACCGTCGCTTTCCATGGCCTTGAGCATCTTCGCCATATGCGCCCGCTTGATCCGGAGGGTCCGGCACAGATGCCCCTGGCGCACGCCGGGATTGGCGCCGACCACCACGAGCACCGTGGCTTCGCCCGGCCGCAGCCCGGTTTCGCCCATCACGTCGAAATAGGTCTCGAAATTCTGCAGCTGCGCCAGCCGCAACAGGAAGCCCAGCGATCCGTCGAGCACGCCGAACGAGAGGGTCTCGCTTTCGGTTGTCATGGAAACGCCACCTCCCATTTTGTTTCCTAGTAGACAATATCCGCGGAATCGGGCAGGGTCCAGCCCGGAGTGAGGAGAAGAGGAGGCGACACCCGTGCCAACCGACACGCTGTTCCCGACACCGACCGTTCTGAGCGAAACCCGCGACGACGGCACCGTGCTGGTCTGGCAGGAGGCCGAGCTCGGCCCCTACCCCCGTGCCATCACCGAGCGCTTCATGCAGTGGGCCGAGACCACGCCGGACCAGGTCTGGATGGCCGAGCGCAATGCTGGCGTCGGCTGGGACAAGATGAGCTACGCCACCGGCGCCGCGAAAATCCGCGGCATCGGCTCGGGCCTTCTGGAGATGGGGCTCTCGGTCGAGCGGCCGCTTCTCATCCTGTCGGGCAACTCGATCCGGCACGGTCTCATGGCGCTGGGCGCCCAGCATGTCGGCGTGCCCTCGGCCGCGCTCGCCCCGGCCTATGCGCTCTCCAAGGGCGATCTCGCCAAGCTCCGCGACGTCGTGGGGCAGCTCACTCCCGGCCTGATCTATGTCGAGGACGCAGGGCCATTCGCCCGCGCCATCTCCGAGGTCTTCGACGCCGACATCCCGGTCGTCGCCGCCACCGGCACCTTGCCCGACCGCGAGGTCATCGCCTTCGACGCGCTTGCGGACACCGCCCCGTCGCCCGAGATGGAGGCCGCACATGCCGCGATCACGCCCGACACGGTGGCCAAATTCCTCTTCACTTCCGGGACGACCGGATCGCCCAAGGCGGTGATCCAGACCCAGCGGCTCTTGTGCTCGAACATGGAGATGGCCACCTCGTGCTATGCCTTCATGCGCGACGAGCCGCCGGTTCTCTGCGACTGGGCGCCCTGGAACCACACCGCCAGCGGCAACAAAGCCTTCAACCTCGCGCACTACAACGGCGGCAGCTTCTATATCGACGGCGGCAAGCCCGCGCCGGGCGCCATCGACGAAACCATCCGCAATCTCTCCGAGGTTTCGCCGACCTGGTATTTCAACGTGCCGCTCGGCTACCAGATGCTGCTCGATGCGATGGAGCGCGACGAAAGCCTGCGCGAGACCTTCTTCAAGCGCCTCAAGATCATGATGTATGCGGGCGCCGGCATGTCTCAGCCGATCTGGGACCGGCTCACCCGCGTCGCCGAGCAGGCGGTGCCGGGCGGCGTGCTTCTGACCACCGCCTTCGGCTCGACCGAGACCGGCCCGCTGGCGATGACCTGGCTCGAACGGCAGGAAGCCTCCGGCAATCTCGGCGTGCCGGTGCCCGGCGTGACGCTGAAGCTCGTGCCGCAGGGCGACAAATACGAGGCCCGCGTCAAGGGCCCGGCGATCACCCCGGGCTATTGGCGCGCGCCCGAGCTGACCTCCGAGGCCTTCGACGAGGAGGGCTTCTACAGCTATGGCGACGCCTTCCGTTTCGCCGAACCGGGCGATCCGTCCAAGGGCTTCTATTTCGACGGACGGCTGGCCGAGAACTTCAAGCTGGCCTCGGGCACCTGGGTCGCCGTGGGCGCGCTCCGAGCGAAGCTCGCAAACGACCTCAAGGGCTTGGCAAGCGATGTTGTCATCGCGGGTGAAGGGCGCGAAACGCTTGGGGCCCTGGTCGTTCCGGATTGGGACGCGATGGCCAAGCTGGCGCCCGGCAAGAGCGGCACCGATCTTCTCGCCGCGCCGGAAATTCGTGATATGGCTCAAGAGCTTCTGGACGCCCATGCACGCGCTGCAACAGGATCGGCAAGCCGGGTCGCGCAGATGATGTTCCTAGCCGAGCCGCTGGAGTTCGAGCGGGGCGAGTTGACCGACAAGGGGTCGATCAACCAGCGCGCTGTGCTGCGCAACCGTCCGGAACTAATGGAGAAACTCTATTCCGACGATCCCGCGGTGATCGGGGTCTGAGCCATGAGCGACCCGCTGATCCTGACGCTCCTCTTCGCGACCCCGGCGTGGCAGAGCCTGGCCGCCGACGCGGGCCTCGAGCCGGAAGACTGCGCCGCGATCCTCGACGAGGCCAGCCGTCTCGCCGAGGACATCCTCGCGCCCCTCGGGGCCACGGCCGATGCCGAAGGAGCGCGGCTGGAGAACGGGCGCGTGATCCTGCCGGACGGTCATCGTGAGGCCTGGCGTCTGATGGCCGAGGGCGGATGGCTGACCGCCGATCTCGACGAGAATCTGGGCGGCATGGGTCTGCCGACCACGCTGCATGTCGCAGCCAGCCTCGGGTTCGAAGGCGCGGCCATGCCCTTCATGATGGCCGCAGGGGCGTCGCGCGCGGGCGCGCATTGCCTGGCCGAAGCGGCCCCGGATCTCGCGCGTGACTGGGCGCCGCGCGTGGCGTCCGGTGACTGGGCGTTGACCATCTGCATCTCCGAACCCGACGCCGGATCGGATGTCGGGCGCATCCGCACCAAAGCTGAGCCATCAGGCGAGGATTGGACTGTAAGAGGTACCAAATGCTGGATTTCCTTTGGAGACCATGACCTGACGACCCGCATCGGTCATCTCATGCTCGCCCGCACCGGCGCGCCCGAAGACGGCACCCGTGGCCTGTCGCTCTTCCTCGTCCCAGACCGCGACGAGGACGGCACCCGTGCCCCGATCACCGTCGAGCGCATCGAGGAGAAGCTCGGCCTGCACGGCTCGCCCACCTGCGTTCTGAGCTTCGACAAGGCTCCGGCACGGATGATCGGGGGCCCCGGCGAAGGCCTTCGCCAGCTCTTCACGATGATCGAGCTCATGCGCCTTCAGACCTCGTGCCAGGGCGCAGGTGTCAGCCTGCGCGCCGCGGCGCTGGCCCGGCGCTACGCCGGCGAGCGACTGCAGGGCGGACGCCCCGACGCCAAGCCCCTGCCCCTGACCGCCCATCCCGACATCCGTCGCCAGGTCGCCACGCTCGAGGCCGAGAGCGCCATCCTGACCGCTGCCGTTCTCGAGGCCGCCGCGACCTTCGACCACGCGCGCCGGGGAACGGAGGGCGCGCAGGCCAAGGCCTCGTGGATCCTGCCGCTCGTCAAGACATTCGGCGGCGAGACGGCGTTCGAGACCGCCTCGGGCACGGTGCAGGTCCTGAGCGGCGCGGGCTACACCCGCGAATGGCCCGCCGAGCGGTATCTCCGCGACGCCCGGATCATCACGATCTACGAGGGCACGACCGGCATGCAGGGACAGGATTTCCTGATGCGACGGCTTCTGAAAGACGAAGGCGCGGGCCTCAAGGCCTTTGCCGAGGATGCCGCCGCCGAACGCGCCGCTCTGCCACCCTCGCCCGCCTCCGACCTCGCCGAAACGCTGATCGGACGGCTCGAGGCGCTCTCCGACACGATCAAGACACGCGACACGCGCGCGCAGCTCTACGGGGCGGATGGCTACCTGCGTGCGGGCTGGCTGGCGCTGTCGGCGCAGATGGCCGCGCGCCTTGCCGCGACCGGCGCGCAGGGCGCGGCTCTGGCGCAGGTCTGGGGTGCGACCGCCGAGGCCAGGATGGCCCGCGCCGAAGCGCAGGCCCTGGCCGACCCCGCCCCCTTCGACGCGCTTTTCGACTAGGCGCCCCGGCGCGCCCGGTCGAGCTCCTCGGCCATCTCCCTGCGCAGCCGACGCCGTGTCTGCGCCGCCCGGTTCCGGCGCGCATCCACGTCGCTCAGAACTTCGAGCTCCGGCACCTCCGCGGGTTTGCCGTCCTCGCCCATGGCGACCATGGTGAAGTAGCACGAGTTCGTGTGCCGCACTTTCCCCGACTGGATGTTCTCGGCCTCGACCCGGATGCCCACCTCCATCGAGGTGCGCCCGGCATGGTTCACGCTGGCGCGGAAGGTCACCAACTCGCCCACCTCGATCGGCTGCTTGAAAGCCACCTGGTCGACCGAGATCGTCACCGCGTAGCGCCCCGAGAACCGCGAGGCGCAGGAGAACGCCACCCGGTCAAGCAGGTTCAGAAGCGCGCCGCCATGCACCTTGCCGCTGAAATTCGCCATGTCCGGCGTCATCAGCACCGTCATCTCAAGCCGCCTGCGATCCATTCCGCCCTCCGTCTGCCGCTCGGTCCCTCTTAGGGTCCCGGCTGCCGCAACGCCAGCCTGCGGTTGGGCGGAACCGTGCCGCTCCGGGGGCGTTGGCCTGAGACCTCCGGGACCTCCCCGGCTCACCCCACATGCTTACCGAGAGGCGCCATGAAACTCAGCTTCACCGTCAACGGATCGCCGAAGACGCTCGATCTCGACCATCGTGTCACCTTGCTCGACGCGCTCCGCGACCGGCTTGGCCTCACCGGAACCAAGAAAGGCTGCGACCACGGCCAGTGCGGCGCCTGCACGGTGATGGTCAACGGCCAGCGGGTGAACTCCTGCCTGAGCCTCGCGGTGATGCATGACGATGACGAGATCACCACGATCGAAGGCATCGGCACCCCCGAGAAGCTCGCCCGCCTGCAGCAGGATTTCGTCGAATGCGACGGCTTCCAGTGCGGCTACTGCACGCCGGGACAGATCGTGTCGGCCACCGCCATGATCGAAGAGGCCAAGGCCGGCTGGCCCTCCTATGTCTCGCCTTCGCTCGCGGATATGGGCCAGCTGACGGACGAGGAGATCGCCGAACGGATGTCCGGCAATCTCTGCCGATGCTCGGCCTATCCCGGCATCCGACAGGCCATCGCCAAGGAGGCAGAGCGCGGATGAAACCCTTCGATTACACCCGCGCCGACACGCTCGACGCCGCCATCGACGCCGCCGCCCAGGGCGCCACGATCATCGGCGGCGGCACCAATCTCATCGATCTCATGAAGCTCGAGGTCATGGCCCCGGACGCGGTGGTGGACATCACCCGCCTGCCCGGCCTGTCCGAGATCGTGGACGAGGGCGACGGCCTGCGCATCGGTGCGCTGGTCTCGAACTCGGTCCTCGCCGCCGATCCGCGCATCCGCGCCGATTACCCGGTCCTGTCCCGGGCGATCCTCGGCGGCGCGTCGGGCCAGATCCGCAACAAGGCCACGACCGGCGGCAATCTTTTGCAGCGCTGCCGCTGCCCGTATTTTTACGACCCGGCCATGCCCTGCAACAAGCGCGCGCCCGGCTCGGGCTGCGGCGCCATCGGCGGAGCGGCCCGGATGTGCGCGGTGCTCGGCACCTCGCCCGAGTGCATCGCCGCGCATCCCTCCGACATGGCCGTGGCCCTGCGCTCTCTGGATGCCCAAGTGGAGATCCGCGGCCCTCAGGGCATTCGCCGCGTCGGGCTGGACGACCTTTACGAGCTGCCCTCCGGCAATCCCGAGCGCGAGACCTCGCTCGAGCCCGGCGACATCATCACTGCCGTGATCCTGCCCGCGCCTGTCGCACAGAGCATCCAGACCTATCGCAAGGTGCGCGACCGGGCCTCCTACGCCTTCGCGCTGGTCTCGACCGCGCTGGTGCTCACCCGGCACGAGGACGGGCGCATCGACCGCGCCCAGCTGGCCTTCGGCGGTCTTGCGCCCCGGCCCTGGCGCGACCCCGCGGTCGAGGAGATCCTCGCCGGTCAGGAGCCCTCGGACGCGCTTTTCCGCAAGGCGGGCGAGGCGCTGATGGCCGACGCGATCACCCATGAAACCAATGCCTTCAAGGTGCCTCTGGCGCAGCGCATGCTGGTCTCCGTCCTGCGCGACGCGACGGGCCTTTCCGGCGCCACACTCGACACGGGAGCCGCCGCATGACCCGCCTTTTCCGCATGAACGAGGCCCAGCCGCGCGTTCTCGACGAGACCAACCAGGGCATCATCGGCGCCCCCGAGGACCGGCCCGAGGGGCGTCTCAAGGTCTCTGGTCAGGCGACCTATGCCGCCGAGGTCCCGCATGAAAACATGGCCCATGGCGTCCTGATCCGCGCCACGATCACGCGCGGCACCGTCACCGGGATCGACAGCAAGGCGGCGATGGGGATGGACGGCGTCCTCGGCGTCTATGCGCTCGACCGCTTCCTCCGAAACCCCGCGCAGGGCATGTCGGGCGAGGCGCCCGAACAACCCGGGGCGCGCGTCGACTATCTCGGCCAGCCGATCGGCGTGGTCGTTGCGGAAACCTTCGAGGCCGCGCGCCACGCCGCGCAGACCATCGCCGTCAGCTATGACGAGACCCCCGGCGCCGAGGTCGATCCCGCGACCGCCTCCGAGGTCGAGGTCGATCACGAAGAGCATGGCGATCTCGACGCCGTCTGGTCCGAGGCCGCCGCCACCGTCGACAAGGTCTACCACACCGCCGCCCATGTCGCCGCGGCGATGGAGCCGCATGCCTCGATCGCGGAATGGGACGGCGACCGGATCACACTCCACAGCCCGCTGCAGCTCATCCGCTTCAACAAGCGCGAGCTGGCCGACAGCCTCGGCATCCCAGCCGAGAACGTGCGCATCCTCGCGCCCTATATCGGTGGCGGGTTCGGCTCGAAGCTCGGGCTCTCGCCCGACGCCGTCGCCGCAGCGGTCGCCGCGCGCGATCTCGGGCGCCCGGTCCGGGTCGTGATGTCGCGCCAGCACGTCATGGACAGCGTTCTGCGCCGGTCCGAGACGCGCCAGCGGCTCTGCCTTGCCGCCGATGCGGACGGTCGCCTTCTGGGGCTTTCGCACGAGGATCTCGTGTCGAACCTGCCCGGCGAAGGCTTCTCGGAGCCGACCGCGCAGGCCACGCATTTCCTCTATGCCGGCACCCATCGCCGCTACCGCCAAGAGGTCGCCCGCATCCACCGCACCCCCGCCGGATCGGTCCGCGCCCCCGGCGAGGCGGTAGGCATGATGGGTCTCGAGACCGCGATGGACGAGCTGGCCGAGACGCTCGGCCTCGACCCCCTGGAGCTGCGCCTGCGCAACATCCCCGAGAGCCATCCCGAAGAGGACAAGGAGTTCACCGCCAACAGCCTCGGCGAATGCCTGCGCCGCGGTGCCGAGGCCTTCGGCTGGTCCGAGCGCAAGGGTCCGGGCGAGCGCGCCGAGGGGGATTGGCTCATCGGCATGGGCTGCGCCTCTGCCGCGCGCGCGTCCTCCATCGTGGCTTCCGAGGCGCGGGTGACGCTGACCGCCGAGGGCGCGCTTGTTGAGACCGACATGACCGATATCGGCACCGGCACCTACGCCATCCTCGCCCAGATCGCGGCCGAGATGCTGGGTCTCCTGCCGAGCCAGGTGCAGGTCCGGCTGGGCGACAGCGATCTGCCCCCGGCCGCGGGATCGGGCGGCTCCTTCGGCGCGCTCTCCTCGGGCAGCTCGGTCTTCATCGCCTGCCAGGGCATCCGCGAGACCATCGCGGCCAAGATGGACGGCGCGGCGGAGGACCTGACCCTGACCGAGGGCAAGGCCCGGCTCGGCAATCGCGAGGTGCCCTTCTCGGATCTCATCGACACGCCGCTCACGGAAACCGGGCGGATCGAGAGCGGCGACACCGGCAAGACCCATATCGCCGCCGCCTTCGGCGCGCATTTCGCCGAGGTCGCGGTGCATCGCTGGACCGGCGAGGTCCGCGTCCGCCGCTTCCACGCCGAGATGTCGGCGGGTCGCATCCTCAACGAGAAGACCGCGCGCAGCCAGGTGATCGGCGGCGTGATCTGGGGGATCGGCACGGCGCTTACCGAAGAGGCCGCGCACGAGCCGCGCATGGGCCATATCGTCGGGCGCGATCTGGCGAACTACCATGTCCCCGCGCATCTCGACGTGCCGCAGATCACCGTCGGCTTCGTCGAGGAGCGCGCCGATCACGCCAACCCCATCCAGGCGAAGGGCATCGGCGAGCTGGGCATCTCGGGCGCGGGCGCGGCGATCACCAACGCCATCGCCAATGCCTGCGGCGCGCGCGTGCGCCGCTTCCCGGCAACGCCCGATGTGGTGATCGACGCGATGCCGCTCGACTGATCGAAGACCCGTGCTCAGGCCGGGGCGGTGTCCGTCCCCGGCCTGAGCCGCCCTGCCCCGTAAGCCGACAGCGCGAGCATCACCGCCGCCGCGGCGAGACAGAGGCCAACCCCGCCCATCTGGAAACAGAGCCCCGACAAAAGCGTGCCCAGAAGCCGCCCCGCGGCATTGGCCATGTAGTAGAACCCCACATCCATCGTGACCCGCTCGCCGCTGGTGAAGGCGAGGATCAGGTAGGAGTGGAGCGCCGAGTTCACCGCGAAGACCGCACCGAACATGAGAAGCCCCACCACCAGCGCTCCCGTCGTCACCGGCGTCGGCCCCAGCGCCCAGACAAGACCCGCCAGCACAGCCGGAATGGCGATCAGCGCCGTCACCCAGCCGCGCGCTGCCAAGACGAGATCGCTCTCGGGCCGCCTGTCGGCCTTCAGGAGCCTCGGCGCGCTTCCCTGCACGAAACCGTAAAGGATCGTCCAGACCGCCATGAAGCTGCCAATCAGGAAGAACGCCTGCCGGTTCCCGGCCTCGCTGCCGTCCGAGAGCACCGCGTAGAAGTAGATAGGGATCCCGACGACGAACCACACGTCCCGCGCGCCGAAGAGGAACACCCGCGCCGCGCTCAACCAGTTCACGTTGGGGTTGGACGACACGACCTCCGCGAACCTGGTGCCCTTCTTCCCCTGCGGCAGCCCCGGCGGCATCTTCCAGATCACCGCCGCGAGGATCACCGCGAGAACCAGCGCCATGCCAAGGACCGACGCGGTGAAGCCCGCGACGCCCAAGAGTGCGGCACCGGTAAAAAACCCCAGCCCCTTCACCGCGTTCTTCGATCCGGTCAGCAGCGCGACCCAGCGAAAGAGCCCGCCCTGTCCCGATGGCGCCAGGAGCTTGACCGCCGATTTCGACGACATCTTCGCCAGATCCTTGGCCACGCCCGTCGCGCCCTGCACCGCCATGACATAGGCGACCGACGCGCTGACCGCCCAGCCGGGATCGAGCCGCGCCAGGGCCAGAAGCGCCACGACCTGCAGCCCCAGCCCGGCATAGAGCGTCGTGGTCAGCCCGAAGCGCTTGGCGATCCAGCCGGCCGAGAGGTTCGTCACGATGCCCGCAAGCTCGTAGAGCAGGAAGAGATAGGCCAGCGTCACCGGCGAGAAGCCCAGCCTGTGGAAATGCAGGAGCACCAGCATCCTCAGCGCGCCGTCGCTCAGCATGAACGCCCAATAGGCCGCGGTCACCGCGACATAGGCCGAGAGCCCCTCGGGACGGCTCACAGCGACGCGCCGACCATGAGGGCCACATCGACCAGCCGATGCGCGTAGCCCCACTCGTTGTCGTACCACGCGTAGACCTTCACCTGCGTCCCGTTCACCACCATCGTCGAGGGCGCGTCGATGATCGACGACCGCGCGTCGTTGGTGAAATCGGTCGAGACAAGGGGCCGCGTCTCGTAACCGAGGATGCCTTTCAGAACGCCCTCTGCAGCCTCGGCGAAGAGCGCGTTGACCTCTTCGGCGCTGGTCTCGCGCGCGACCTCGAAGACGCAATCGGTGAGCGAGCCGTTCAGCAGCGGGACGCGGACGGCATGGCCGTTCAGCCGCCCCTTGAGCTCGGGATAGATGAGCGTGATCGCCGTCGCCGAGCCCGTGGTGGTCGGGATCAGCGCATTCAGCGCCGAGCGCGCCCGACGCAGGTCTTTGGCCGGCCGATCCACAATGGTTTGCGTGTTTGTCACGTTATGGATCGTCGTTATTGACCCGTGCCTTATTCCGATCTTTTCGTGTACCACCTTAACAACCGGCGCGAGGCAGTTGGTCGTGCAGCTTGCGGCCGTGACAATGCGATGGCGCGCGGGATCGTAGACGTCGTGATTGACGCCGTAGACGATATTGGCGGCCTCGTCCTCTTTCACCGGGGCCGAGACGACGACCTTCTTCACCCCCGCGTCGAAATAGGGCTGGAGCTTCGCCGCGGTCTTGAACGCGCCGGTGCAGTCGATGACGACATCGACCCCGTCGAGCGGCAGCTTGGCGAGGTCTCTTTCGGACAGCACCGGCAGTCGCGTGCCGTCGATACTGATCGCGTCCCCATGGGCCTCGATCCTCGCGTCCCAGCGCCCATGGACCGTGTCGAACTCGAGAAGATGCGCATGCATCTCCGGATCGCCGACCGCGTCGTTGATCCAGGCGATCTCGGCGCCGCGTTCCAGCAGCGGCTTCAGCGCCAGCTTTCCGATGCGACCCAGACCATTGAGCGCGTATGTCGTCATTTCCAAACCCTGTCAGACCCTTGCGCGGCGTTCCAGAGACACGCGCGCTCTGCGTTTCCCCGCGCGTAGCAGCGCAAGGTAACAGCCCGGTGACAGCTCAGCTCAGGATTTCGAACCGCGTGACATCCACCATGCCGCGATCGGTGATCTTGAGCGCAGGGATCACCGGCAGGGCAAGGAAGGCCAGTTGCAGGAACGGCTCTTCCAGCACCACACCCAGGCTCCGGGCAGCCGCGCGCAGGTCGATCAGCCGGTCGCGGACCTCCTCGAAGCTCTCGAGGCTCATCAGTCCGGCGACCGGCAGCGCCAGTTCCGCCAGAACCGCGCCGTCGCGCGTCACCACGAAGCCGCCTTCGATCTCGGACAGCCGGTTGGCGGCCAGCGCCATGTCGGCATAATCGGCGCCCACCACCGCGATATTGTGGTGGTCGTGACAAACGGTCGAGGCGATGGCCCCGGACTGCATCCCGAAGCCGCGCACGAAGCCCCGGGCGATGTTGCCGTTCCGCCCGTGCCGCTCGATCACCGCGATCCGCATGAGATCGCGCGCCGGATCGGGCCGCTGGTCGCCGTCCTCGATCGCGACTGTCTCGGTCAGGTGGTCGGTCAGAATCTGACCCTCGCGAATACCTATGACCGGCACCTCTTCGCGATTTCCAGTGGTGCGGAAACTCTCCGCCTTAACATTCGGGGCGCGAACGGAATTTCGTCCCACGGGTGCGATCAGCTCGCGCGCGGCAAAAGCCGCATCACCCACGACGCGCCCGCCCGCGATCACCATCCGGGCATCGCAAGCCTCGAGCGACCCGAGCGCAACGATATCGGCGCGGAGGCCCGGCGCGATCAGCCCGCGATCCTTGAGACCGAACGCCTCGGCCGCCGACAAGGACGCCGCCCGATAGGCGGCCAGCACCGGCGTGCCGCGCGCAATGAGCGTGCGGATCATGTGGTCGAGATGACCCTGCTCGGCGATGTCGAGCGGGTTCCGGTCGTCGGTGCAGAGACACATATAGGGCGCGGTCGTCTCGGTCAGGACCGGCGCCAGCGCGTGCAGATCCTTCGAGACCGAGCCTTCGCGGATCAGGACGCGCATGCCCTTCTGCAGCTTCTCCAAAGCCTCTTCCTCGCTCGTCGCCTCGTGCTCAGTGCGGATGCCCGCGGCGATATAGGCGCTGAGATCGCGGCCCGACAGCAGCGGACAATGCCCATCGATATGCCCGCCCTCGAAAAGCGCAAGCTTCTCCATCGCCTGAGGGTCGCAGTGCAACACGCCGGGATAGTTCATGAATTCCGCAAGGCCGATCCCCGAGGGATGCCCCATCAGCCGCTCCAGATCACCTGCCAGAAGCTCGGCGCCCGCGGTCTCCATATGGGTCGAGGGCACGCAGGACGAGAGCTGCACCCGCAGGTCCATGACCAGCCGCTCCGAGGCCGCCTGGAAATAGCGGATGCCGTCGGCGCCGATCACGTTGGCGATCTCGTGCGGATCGCAGATCGCCGTGGTCACGCCGCGTGGGGTGACGCAGCGGTCGAACTCGAAGGGCGTGACGAGCGAGCTTTCCACGTGCAGATGCGTGTCTATGAAGCCCGGCACGAGCGTCAGCCCGGTGACGTCGATCACCTCGCGCCCCTCGTAGGTGGCGCAGGTGCCGACGATCCGGTCGCCGAGGATCGCCACGTCGCCGTCGAGCAGCGCCCCCGTCACCAGGTCCAGAACCTGCCCGCCGCGCAGCACGATATCCGCGGGCGCCTCGCCGCGCGCGACCTTGATGCGGGTTTCGATGTCTTGGCGCATGTCTGGGGCTCCTGTCGCTTCACAGAAGACCAGTAATCAGCCCGCGCCGGAGATCCAGAGCCCAGACGCGAAAAGGGGCCGGTGACCGGCCCCTTTTGCTTGATCGTTTCGTTACCGCGACTGTGAACCGCGTGCCGCGGTCGAATGTCGCCGGTCGGGCCGGGTCGTCGCCGGGTTGCGCTTCTCTTGGCTTGTCAGCGCAAGAATTAACACCGCAATCGCACTTAGCGCAGCCAGTCCGACGAGAAAGACTGAAGTCGTCATCGGTTGGTCCTCTGCTTTTCACAGACCGAACGCGAGTGAAACGACCAAGGTTCCCCGAAACCGTGACGGGCCTGCTCAGGCAGCGGCGGATACGTGCCTATTTTGCCACGAAGCGTCGCAGATCAGGCACTCTGGGCCTCGGCCTCGGCGGCGGCAAGCTGGCCGCGATCCGCCTGCCTGGCCCGTGCCGCCTCGACCAGCGCCCGGAACAATCGCCGGTGCGGGCGGCGATAGAAGAGATGCTCCGGGTGCCACTGGACGCCAAGCGCGAACGGGTCGCGGACCCGCTCGATGGCCTGCACCATGCCGCCCTGATCGCGTGCCGCGACGCGCAGTCCCCTCCCCAGGTCGTTGACCGCCTGGTGATGCAGCGCGTTGACCTTGAGCGAGCTCCTGCAGGTCACCCGCGCCAGAAGCGTGTCCTCGTCGAGGGTGACGTGTTTGCGCGGCAGGATGGTGCGCACGTAGATCGAATCCTCGAAGACCTTGTAGGCCTCTTGGTGCAGCGTGCCGCCGAGCGTGACGTTGAGCATCTGCGCCCCGCGGCAGATGCCGAGGATCGGCAGCTCGCGATCGAAGGCCGCGCGGATCACGTCCTGCTCGAGCTGGTCGCGGTCGTGGTCGATCCGGATACCCATGCGCAGCTCGCCGCCATAGAGCGTGGGCGCGATGTCGTCGCCGCCGCCGATCACGACGCCGTGGACGCGCTCGAGGTCGATCTCGCGGCCGCTCTGCCATTTGAGCGCGCGCGCCCCGGCGAGCCAGAGGTTCAGCGCCATGAGCGGGTAGATGCGCCAGCCGGAGCGGCGCGAGACGGTGACACCGATGACAGGACGGCTCATCGCAGACCTCCGACCATGGCGGCGGAGCGCTTGACCCAATCGGCGCGACGGGTCGTGAGCGCGGCGGAATGCGCCCGCCAGCCCGCGCGCAGATCGGCGATCAGCTCGGCGTCCTCGGCCATCTCCTCGACCCGCACCCAGCGGTTCCATTCCAGCGCAAGCGACCAGCCCGGCTCGTCGATCCGACAATCGGGCAGCCGGTAGTGATAGGTCGGCCGGGCCGAGACCAGCGCGTCGCCCAGCGTGTTGCGCACCCGGTCGGCATCGTGCTCGGCCAGGATGCACAGCATGTCGAGCCCGTGATTCCGCGACGGCGCGTTCTTCAGGTAGACCCGCATCAGATCGTCGAGATCGCCGATTTCCTCGGTCGCGAGCGCGTCGAGAAGCGCCTTGGGATAGGGATCGACGAAGGGCAGCACCCGGCGGGAAAAGTCGATCTGCATGGCCTCGCGCAGCGCGTTCTCGGTGAAGGCGAAAGCATGCAGCACCGGCACGATCTCGTCGGCATCCATCGCCACGACCTCGGGGTTGAAATGGACCCCGAAGCCCAGGAACACGCCGGCCGCGGTGCCCGTCGCGCCTTCGTCGCGCAGCCGGGTAACGAGCCGGTCGAGATCGGCGATCTGCGCGGGCTCGATCGGCTCGGTGACGATCTCGACGGGAACGACGCTGCGGGCGAGGTCATGCAGGCTTTTCTCGAGCTTGGAGCCGTCGTCGCGCAGGTACTGGCTGTCGAGATAGAGCTCGATATCGCCAAGCGTGCTGTCGCAGACCAGAAGGCCCTTGTCGCTGCGCCGCCGGACCTCGCCCCCGAAGAGCTCCTGCACGATTTCGGCGACGCGGGTTTCCTGCAGCGCACCGAACTCGATCTCCACGCCGACGCGGCGCAGACGACCCTCGCGGGTGCGCGGCTTCGGCAGAGGGGCGAGGTCGGGCGTTTTGCGGGTCATAGCGAGGCCTCAGTAATCCACGACTTCGGGTTTGAAATCCGCGGTCTGGAAATCGACGCGGACGCGATAGATGCCGTCTTCCTGCGCCTGTTCCAGCGACCCGCCGAGCTGGGTGGCGAAGGCGCGCATGAGGCGGGTGCCGAGCCCGCCGCGCGGATCGGGCGGCGCCGGGATGTCCCCGGCCGAGTTGCTCACCTCGAGACGGATCTCGCGCCCGGCCCGCCGCTCCAGGCAGACACCGACGCGGAAGACGCCGTCGGCCCCGGGCTCCATGTACTTGTCGGCATTGGTCAGCGCCTCGGCGGTCAGGAGCGACAGCGGCACGGCCTGGTCGGGGTAAAGCTCGACCGGAGCGAGATCGGTCTCGAGCTCGATCTTGCAGCCCGTCCGCTGGCCGATGCTGGTCTGCTCAATCAGTTCGCGCAGAAGGTCGCGGGCGTCGACATGGCCGAGATCGCCGGCCTGGTAGAGGTTCCTGTGGATCGTGGCAAGGCCGCGGATCCGTTCCTGAAGGCGCTTCAGGACCAGCCGCGTCTCCTCGTTGTCCGAGTTGCGGATCTGCATGTTCATGATCGAGGAGATGAGCTGCAGGTTGTTCTTGACCCTGTGATGCACCTCTTTGAGAAGAATGGTCTTTTCGCGCAGCGAGTTTTCGAGCTGCGCCTCGTCCTGCATAATGGACGAGGCCATGTGCAGGAAGTCGTTCTCCATGTCCCGAAGCTCGAGCGCCATGTCGGCGGCAGTGCTCTGGGCCGGAACGCGGCGGTCGCGGGCGAAGCTGCGCATCTGGTAGCGCAGGGTGCGGATATGGCGGATCACCAGGCGGTTCACGGCGAGATAGGCGACGATCACGCTCGCGACCCACATCAGGAACGGCAGCGAGATGGCCAGCCGGTCGGGCGCGACCGAGCGCGCCGGTGTGCTGTCACCCGGCCAGATTCCGAGCGACCAGGCGCGGCCGGGAATGAGCGGCGCCACGGCATAGACCCGCGTCTCGCCATCGGCGCTTTCGGCGAAAAAGCTGGCGACCGGGTCCTGCGAGAGCGAGCCCAGCCCAATGGATTTGGGCAGAAGCCGTCCGAACTCCGCCGACCCGCTCGACGCCGAGAGGACCTGCCCCCGGCTGTTGAAGATCACCACATCCTCAAGCTCGTCCGACACTGCCTCGAGCTCGTCGGCGATGCGCAGGTTCTCGGCCGGGATCGACAGGAGCACGTGGCCCTTGAGCTCGCCGCCGTCGAAGAACGGATGCATCACCGCGACGACCGGAACGCCGCTGATGGCGGCGTGCTCCTCGCGCAGGAGCGCGGGCTGGGCGACCTTGAGGGCCGTCAGGATCTCGGGATATTTCTTCAGGTCGAAGGGTTTGCGCGACGAGGAACAGAGCGTCTGCCCGGCGGTCGAGAACACGCCGACAAAGGAGTAAGTCTCTGTCTTTTCGCGGAAATCGGTGACATAGGCATCGCATTGCGCACGGGCACCTTCGACGACCGCGTCGATCGTGCCGAGCGCCTGAGCCGCGCCCGTGGCCTGCGCCAGAAGCCGACGCTCGCCCGTGGTCGCGCTTTCGGCCAGAGCGACAAGGCTGAGCTGGGCACGCGCCTGCGTCTCCCGCTCAAGCTCCGCGGTCTGGTAGTATGCAACAAGCCCAAGCGGAACCAGCGCGATCGACAGAAACGCGATGATCCGGGCTCCCAAGCCGCTTGGGACCGGTCTTGGGCCGGGCGCTCCGATCATCGGTCAACTCGCTGACGATGATCTGTAGCCGGAGACAACCGCAAGTGTCGCCGAATCCGTCATCTCGAGCGCGTCGTCGTCTTCGAGCTGCATGAGCTCGGCAAGGCGCGCGCGGCCGCGATTGGTCCGGCTCTTGATGGTTCCGACCGCAACGCCACACATCTCGGCCGCCTCTTCGTAACTGAAGCCCGAGGCACCGACGAGGATCAGCGCTTCGCGCTGCTCGTCGTTCAGCTTGGCGAAGGCGCGCTGGAAATCGGCCATCTGGAGCCGACCGTCATGGGCCGGTTTCTCCGACAAACCGTCGGTCAGAAGACCGTCTGTGTCGGAGACTTCCCGACCGGCCTTGCGCCGGTTGGAGTAATAGGTGTTGCGAAGGATCGTAAACAGCCAGGCCCGCATGTTTGTGCCGGGCTCGAAGGTGTGGATTTTGGTCCACGCCTTCACAAGGCTGTCCTGAACCATGTCGTCCGCCAACGCGCCATTGCGCGTCAAGCTGAGTGCAAATGCGCGGAGCGCCGGTAGGTGCTCCACGAGTTCGTCCCGTGGATCGGCTGTCATCGCTCAGAACCGTCCTCGTCCGTTTCTGAATTGTCCTGTTCGCGCAACTGCGCCAACAGGTCCAGAAACCGGTCAGGAACGTCCTGCTCGAGCATATCCTCGTAGACACGTTTCAGGTTATCGTCGATCACCTGTGCCTTCTTTGCGTTGTTTTGATGCTGGGCCATCTGTATCCTGCGTGTGAACGGCCTGCGTTTATCCCCATTTGTCAGGAACAAACTGGTCGTCCACGCGTTTGGTTCCCGAAAAAACGCTAGGGATTTTATAAAACATGTCACAGGCAGACCTCAGCAGCGAAATCGGTGCGGCTCTACCTTTCCTGCGGCGCTATGCGCGTGCTCTGACCGGAGCGCAATCCACCGGAGACCAATACGCCGCCGCGACCCTCGAGGCCGTGCTTGCCGACCGCAGCATCCTCGAGGACACGTCGTCCTACAAAGTCGGGCTGTTTCAGGTCTTCCACGGCATCTGGGTGACCACCGGCGCGCCGGTGACCGAGGAAACCTCGGGTCCGCGTGCCGCCGCGCAGCGCCATCTCTCGAAGCTGACCACCAACAGCCGTGAAGCACTTTTGCTACACACGATCGAGGAATTCACCATCAGCGAAGTCGGTGAGGTCATGCAGATCGGGTCCGACGAATCCGAGGCGCTGATCGAGACCGCGCGTCAGGAAATGGCCGACGGCATGTCGGGCCGCGTCCTGATCATCGAGGACGAGGCGATCATCGCCATGGACCTCGAAAGCATCGTCGCCGATCTCGGACACCGGGTCACCGGCGTCGCACGCACCCGCGACGGGGCGGTCAAGCTCGGTCAGCAGGAAACGCCGGACCTCATCCTGGCCGACATCCAGCTGGCGGATAACTCCTCGGGTGTCGACGCGGTCAACGATCTTCTGCGCGAGCTGGGCGAGCGTCCGGTGATCTTCATCACCGCCTTCCCCGAGCGGCTCCTGACCGGCGAAAAGCCCGAACCCGCCTTCCTGATCTCGAAGCCCTATTCCGAGGAACAGGTCCGCTCCGCGATCAGCCAGGCGATGTTCTTCTCATCGACCGAGACACTGCGCGCCTGAGTTCAAAAAAACATCCTTCCATCAAAAAAGCCGGGGCAGTTTGCCCCGGCTTTTCCTTGTCTCGCTCTCGCAGCGCGTCAGGCGCGGCGGACGAGTTTCACAACCAGCGATACCACGAACAGAACGAGGAAGATGTAGAACAGGATCTGGGCGATACCTGCGGATGCGCCGGCAATACCGCCGAAGCCAAGAACAGCTGCGATGATCGCGACGATGAAGAAAGTCAGTGCCCAACCGAGCATGGGACGTCTCCTTTGAATGCGCCGGTCTCCCGGCTTGTGACACGCCATACCTTGGGCGGTTCCCGCGTTGATACGGGACTGCGTCGTGACCGGCGCGTTGTCTGGTGAACGAGGTGCCCTGGGCGCCTCTCATTGTGCGGATAAAACGCGGATCACGCGCACAGGTTCCCTCGCCCCGTAAAAGCGTGTCTCGACGGTGCGGGTTTGCGAAAAAGTTCAGGCTAGAGACGGCAGCCATAACACGATGGCCGGGAACGCCACCAGGAGCGCAATGGTCACGGCGTCGGCGACGAAGAACGGGATCACGCCCCGGAACACGTCCTGCACCGACAAATCCGGCCTCACCCCCGCCACCACGAAACAGTTGAGCCCGATGGGCGGCGTGATCAGGCAGAACTCCGCCATCTTCACCACGAGAATGCCGAACCAGACCGCGCACATCGGTCCCGACATGCCGAAAGCCGACTCCTCGGCCGAAACGAACTCTCCGCCGTTGAGCGCCATGATCGCCGGGTAGACCACCGGCAGGGTCAGAAGCAGCATCCCGATCGCGTCCATGAACATACCGAGCACTGCGTAGGCCAGGAGGATGCAGACAAGGATCAGGAGCGGCGGATAGTGCAGCGAAGTGATCCAGTCCGAGAACGCCGAGGGCAGATCGGCAAAGCCAAGGAACCGCACATAGATCAGCACACCCCAGATGATCGTGAAGATCATGATCGAGAGCTTCGCGGTCTCCAAGAGCGCGTCCTTCAACTCGGGCCAGCGCATGCCCCGGAAGACCGCCATGCAGAAGACGATGAAGGCGCCGATGGCCCCGCCCTCGGTCGGCGTGCCCCAGGCATCGCCTCCGAACGGGTTGTAGACGAAGCAGATGATGATGACGACGACCGCCACGATGGGCAGCGCCGGCGGCAGACTCTCGAACCGCTGCCGCCAGGTGAACCCGGTGACCGGCGGGCCGAAGCCCTTGATGGTCAGCGCGAGGCCCACGATCAGAAGCGCGTAGACGATGGCCGAGAAGAGCCCCGGCAGGAACCCCGCGAGCAACAGCTTGCCCACGTCCTGCTCGACGATGATCGCGTAGATCACCAGGATCGCCGAGGGCGGAATGAGCGAGGCCAGAGTGCCGCCCGCGGCCACGACGCCCGCGGCGAAGCGCTTGTCGTAGCCGATCTTGAGCATCTCGGGGATCGCGATCCGCGCGAAGACCGCCGCCGTCGCCACGCTCGCCCCCGAGACCGCCGCGAAGCCCGCCGTCGCGAAGACCGTCGACACCGCAAGCCCGCCCGGCAGCCACGCGATCCAGCGTTTGGCGGCCTCGAAGAGCGCGCGGGTGAGACCGGCGTAATAGGCCAGGAACCCGATCAGGATGAAGGTCGGGATCAGGCTCAGCGCCTGGCTCGACACCTTGGAGTGGGGCACCTGCCCCGCCGTCTTGATCGCGATGGTCAGCGCCCGGCCGAAGCGGTCGGGGGCGTAGTCGAACCGGTCCCAGAAGATCCAGACGAGCCCGATCAGCCCCGCCAGGCCAGCGGCAAAGGCCACCCGCATGCCGAGGACGACCATGACCAGAAGCGCGCCCGTGACCCCGAGGCCGATTTCGATGGGATCCATGCGCTCAGTCCCTCGCCGCCAGGTGTTCGGCCTCTTCCGCCGCCTGCTCCGCCGCCGATTGCACCAGCGGCACCGCGACGGGCCGGTCCAGGCCCTGCAGGAACGCCCGCCCGTAGCCCCAGAGCTGCAGGACCAGACGCGGGATCAGCACCGCGAAGGCCACCGGCACGACAAGCTTGGCGGGCCAGATCGGCAGCCCGATGTCGATGGAGCTGTCACGGCTCCAGAGCGGCGCGCCCATGTCGAAACTCCGCAGGAAATGCGACCAGCTCCCCCAGAGAAGCGCCACTGCCAGCACCAGTATGGCAAAGGTGGTCAGCCACTCCGCCGCCCAGAGCGCCCTGCCCCCGAGCCTGCCGACGACGATGTCCATGCGGATATGTCCGCCCGAGCGCTGCACATAGGAGACGCCGAGGATCGCGATCAGCGGCATGAAGGCCTCGATCCAGTCGACATAGCCCGGCAGCGGTTCGTTGAAGCCGTTCCGCCCGGTGACCGAGATCACGGCGAGCACCATCAGGCCGAAGACAAAGATCCCGGAGACCAGCGCGAACAGCCGCTCGAGCCGCAACAGCCCGCGGTCGAGACGGCTCAGAAGACTGCTGTCTTCCAGGACGGAGGACGCACCCGCCATCGCGCTTCTCCTTCAGCGACAAGGCCCGGCCACGCTTTTGCGGCCGGGCCTTCCCGATTGCGTCAGTTCGAAGCGCGCGTGTCTTCCAGCGTGCTGTTCACGAGGTCATAGAGCTCCTGCCCCGGCAGACCCTGCGCGGTCATCTCCTCGATCCAGGCGGTGTGGATCGGGTTGGCGACCTCGGCGAATTTCTCGAGCTCGGCGTCGGAGACCATCACCTTGGTCACGCCCTTTTCCTCCAAAACGCTGTCCCAGCGCTGCAGGAGCTCGCCATAGTTCGACAGGTAGTAATCGATCGCTTCCGGGATCGAGCTTTCGAGCGCCTCGCGCTCCTCGTCCGAGAGCATGTCATAGGCGTCGATATTGACCACGACCGGGCAGTTCACCGTGCCGGGGTTGAGGTTCGCGGTCCACCAATCGGCCTCGTTGATGGTGCCGAAGGAAAGATGCGCGTGCTGGGCGAAGGCCACGGTGTCGACCACACCCGACTCCATCGCCTGGTAGGCTTCCGAAGAGGTCACCGAGGTCGGGACCGCGCCCACGGCCTTGAACGCCTCGCCGAGGCCGCCGGTAGCGCGCACCCGCATGCCGTCGAAGCTCTCCAGCGTGTCGCGCGGCTCGCCGGTGCCGACGAGATTGTATTGCGGCATGGGCGAGGTCATCAGCATGCGCGCGTTCCAGTTGGCCATCTCCTCGGCCACCGCCGGGTGGGCATAGACGGCATGGCTGACCGCGGTTTCCTCGGCGAGCGTGTTCACGCCCATGAAGGGCAGCTCGAGCACGGTGATCGCGCGGTTCTTGTCGGGGTGATAGCCCGCGCAGAACTGTGCCATCTCGAAGGCGCCGATGGAGATGCCGTCGAGATTGTCGGTGTTCTTCGACAGGCCGCCATAGGAGATGTTCATGGTGAACTCGCCGTTGGTCTTTTCCTCGACCAGCTCCGCCAGCTTGTGGATGTGCTCGGTGAAGGCGCGGCGCTTGCCCCAGACGGAGACGTTCCATTCGGTCGCGGCGGCCTCTCCGGCCAGGGACAGGGCAGCAAGAACGAGCGCGCTCTGCGCGGCGAGTTTGGTCATGGTGATCCTCCCAGATCTGTCAGTGAGTTGCGGCCGTTCCGCCGCTTGGGCACGGACCGTAGCGCAATCGCGCCCTGCCGCAAGCCGGAACCTAGTCGCGCGCGAATTAATCCGACGCGCTTCAATCGCAACGATTGATTTTCGCTAACACCCGCTAGATTCATTGGCTTACGTGACGTCGTCAACGCGGTTTACAGGTTTTGCAGGGAGGAGGAAATCCGTTTACAGGATTTCTGCTGCATTACGGTAGGTTAGTTGTGTTTTTTCAAAGGCCGTGTATCGTCGCGTCAAGTTTTAGAGGGGGTGGAGCGTGCCGCACGGCGCGTTCTCGGCGGTCCGTTCTGTCTGTCCATCCCCGCTCCAAAGCGACTAAGGAGGAGACAGAGATGAGTCATCACGATCCGAACGCGACGTTTGCGCCGAGTGACGAGGTTGTGTCGCGGGCGCAT
>NZ_JBHTMU010000022.1:0-64004 GCF_042679605.1 Litorisediminicola beolgyonensis | reverse complement strand
GGAAGACGGCCTCCGCTTCGCCATCCGCGAAGGCGGCCGCACCGTCGGCTCCGGCGTCGTCTCCAAGATCGTCGAGTGATCGCAGATCCGGGTGCGCCCGTCGCGCCCGGGACAGCAAGGACCGAACGGGTTCGATGAGGGGGCGGGATGATCCCGCCTCCTCCTCTCAACTCTCACCTGGCCTGAAAGGCAAAGACAATGCAAAGCCAGAACATTCGCATTCGGCTGAAGGCGTTCGACTACCGCGTGCTGGACGCCAGCACCCAGGAGATCGTCAACACGGCCAAGCGGACGGGCGCCGATGTGCGCGGCCCGATCCCGCTCCCGAACAAGATCGAGCGCTTCACCGTTCTGCGTGGCCCGCACGTGAACAAGAAGTCGCGCGACCAGTTCGAGATCCGCACTCACAAGCGGCTTCTCGACATCGTCGATCCGACCCCGCAGACCG
The DNA here is from genome assembly GCF_042679605.1 of Litorisediminicola beolgyonensis. Classification (NCBI taxonomy): domain Bacteria; kingdom Pseudomonadati; phylum Pseudomonadota; class Alphaproteobacteria; order Rhodobacterales; family Paracoccaceae; genus Litorisediminicola; species Litorisediminicola beolgyonensis. The sequence goes on along the minus strand of NZ_JBHTMU010000022.1, from coordinate 63,556 downwards.
TGGACGCGCTGATGAAGCTCGACCTCGCTGCCGGTGTCGACGTCGAGATCAAGGTTTAAGGGGGGCATACTCAGATGCGCTCTGGAATCATCGCAAAGAAGGTCGGCATGACCCGGCTCTTCATGGAAGACGGCAAGCAGATCCCTGTGACCGTTCTCCAGCTCGACAAACTTCAGGTCGTCGCCCAGCGGACCGCGGACAGCCACGGCTATTCCGCTGTTCAGCTCGGCTGCGGCTCGATCAAGGCCAAGAACGTCTCGCGCCCGATGCGCGGTCACTTCGCCGCCGCCAAGGTGGAACCCAAGCGCAAGGTCGCCGAGTTCCGCGTTGCGCCGGAGAACCTGATCGAGGTTGGCGAGGAAATCACGGCAGACCACTACTTCGAAGGTCAGTTCGTGGACGTCTCGGGCACCTCGATCGGTAAGGGCTTCGCCGGTGCCATGAAGCGGCACAACTTCGGCGGTCTGCGCGCCTCGCACGGCGTGTCGATCAGCCACCGCTCGCACGGCTCCACTGGTCAGTGTCAGGACCCCGGCAAGGTGTTCAAGGGCAAGAAGATGGCCGGTCACATGGGCGCCGTCCGCGTGACCACCCAGAACCTCCAGGTCGTGAAGACCGATGCCGAGCGTGGCATCATCATGATCAAGGGTGCGGTTCCGGGTGCGAAGGGTGGCTGGGTCACCGTCAAGGACGCGGTCAAGAAGCCCGTGCCCGAGAACGTGATCCTGCCCGCGGCCCTGAAATCCGCCGCCGAGGAAGCCAAGCGTCTCGCCGAGGAGGCCGCAGCGGCCGCCGAAGCCGAAGCGAAGGCCGCCGAGGAAGCCCGTCTCGCCGAGGAAGCCGCAGCGCAGGAAGCCGCGCTGAGGGAGGCCGAGGCCGAGATCGCGGAAGAGCAGTCCGACGCCGATAACTCGGATGTCGAAAAGAAGGACGGTGAGGAATGAAACTCGACGTGATCAAACTGGACGGCGGTTCCGCCGGATCGGTCGAGCTCGGTGACGAGATCTTCGGTCTCGAGCCGCGCGCCGACATCCTGCACCGCGTCGTCCGCTGGCAGCGCAACAAGGCGATGGCCGGCACCCACTCGACGCTGGGCCGCTCGGAAGTGAGCTACTCGACCAAGAAGATCTATCGCCAGAAGGGCACCGGCGGCGCACGCCACGGCTCCCGCAAGGCGCCGATCTTCCGCAAGGGTGGCATCTACAAGGGCCCGACGCCGCGCAGCCACGCGCATGACCTTCCCAAGAAGGTCCGCGCCCTCGGTCTGAAGCTCGCGCTTTCGGCCAAGGCAAAGGCTGGCTCGCTCGTGGTCATCGACACCGCCGACAGCGACGGCAAGACCAAGACCCTGGCCAAGCAGGTCCGGGATCTGGGTTGGAAGCGCGCGCTGGTCATCGACGGCAGCTCGGTGAACGAGAACTTCGCTCGCGCCGCCTCGAACATCGAGGGGCTCGACGTTCTCCCCTCGATCGGCGCAAACGTCTATGACATCCTCCGCCGTGACACGCTCGTGCTCACCAAGGCGGGTGTCGAAGCATTGGAGGCTCGTCTGAAATGAGTGCCAAGCCGGAACATTACGACGTGATCCGCAAGCCGATCATCACCGAGAAGTCGACCATGGCCTCCGAGGCCAACGCGGTTGTCTTCGAAGTGGCGATCGACGCCAACAAGCCGCAGATCAAGGAGGCCGTCGAGGCTCTCTTCGGTGTGAAGGTGAAGGCGGTGAACACCTCGATCACCAAGGGCAAGGTCAAGCGTTTCCGGGGCCGTCTCGGCACCCGCAAGGACGTGAAGAAGGCCTATGTGACCCTCGCCGAAGGCAACACGATCGACGTCTCGACCGGTCTCTGATCCGGTTGGACTGAAAAATTAGGGCGCGGCCTCTGGTATCCGGAGGCCGCGCTTTTCTATTCTGGACCCCGTATTTCCGGATCGAGGATCGCCCTGCGCATGTCCCTAGCCCCGCACAGCTTCGCCGTCTGCGCGATGGTCCGCGAAACGGTGGATGTCCTCGATGTCTTCGCGCGCTCCTACGCGCAGAGCGGCGCGGCGCGGATCGTGCTTTACTATGACGGCTCCGAGACCGAGGCGGCTCCGGTCGAGGCGGCCGCGCCCGGCGGCGCACTGGCGCTCGAGGAGAAGCAGGAGCACGTCTTCCGGCACGCGCTCGAGCGCAATCGCGAGGACTGGCTGCTGCTCTGCGATTCCGACGAGATCCTGCAGCGCGGGCATCTCCTGGGTGCCGCGCTGGCCGCGCTTCCCGAGGACGTGCCAGGCATCCGGCTGCGCAACACCGAGGCGGTCTGGGGCACGGGGCACGATATCGAGCCTGCGTTTTCCAGCACCTACGAGCGTCACCCCTTCCCCTGGGGGAAACGCCGCAGCGCGCTGGTGGCCATGCTGGTCTACGGCCGGCTCTGGCGCCAGATGCGGCGCGGGACGGCGGGGCACAAGCTGGGCAAGCAGCTCATCCGGCGCGGTCGGACGCCCGACACGGTCACCAACCATTTCGCGATCTTCGACGGGGTGAAGACGACGTTCCTCGACGCCTATCTCGAGGGTCCCGACCTGCCCTATTTCCGGCATTACGACGCGGTCAGCTTCGCGCGCTGGAGCGAGAAATGGCGGGTCTGGCATTCGGCGGACACGCATGCGATCCGGATGTCGGACGCGCGGCTCGAGCAGATGACCGTGATCCGCGCGGGCCTCGGGACCGAGGCCGCGCGGCAGGCCATCCGGCGCTACAACCAGGTCGGTCCGTGGCAACGGGGCGTCCTGAGCCTTCTCAAGCTGCTTGACCGGATCGAATCCTCTGAAAGCAATCCCCCGGCCCCCGCGCCGCGATAAGCCGCGCCCTACCCCGCGCTCGCCGCTTTGTCGTCGTCGGACGCCTCCGCCTGGTCCGCCGCCCAGGCGCCCGCAGCCTCGACCGCAAGCGGCGAGGCGGTGGGCAGGACGCCCAGATAGGGATCGGTCTCGGCCACCGGCACCGCGGCGCGCTGGGTCATGCGGAAGAGCGCGTAGAGAGCGATCGCCGCGAAGGTCGCGGCCAGGACCAGCCAGAACGCATAGGGATCGACCCGCTGCATCGCCCATCCGGTGACAAGCGGCCCGAGGATCGCGCCGACCCCGAAGGTGAAGACCAGCCCGCCCGACGCTGCTGGCATGTCCTCGACCGAGAGGAAGTCGTTTGTATACGCGAGAAACAGGGCGTAGAGCGGGGTCGTGACGCCTCCGGCCACGAAAGCTGCCGCCATCAGCCCGTAGGTGCCGCCGAGATTGAGATAGCCGAGACCGCACGCCGCCGTGCCGATCGCGGCACATCCGAAGATGAGCTGGCGGCGGTCGACCCGATCCGAGAGCCAGCCGATCGGGTATTGCAGCACCAGCGCTCCGACAAAGAGCATGGCGACGAACAGCGCGATCTGGTCGGCGCCAAGCTCGATCTGGCTTCCAAAGACCGCCCCCATGCCCCATTGCGTCGCGTAGGCGGCTCCGAGAAAGAGGATGCCGATGGTGCCGAGCGGAGAGCTTGAGAAGAGCTGCCTCAGGCCCATGGGCCGGGTCACCGACGCCGCCGGCGTTGGCGTGACCGACAAGAGGATCGGCGCGAAGGAGATCGACACCAGGATCGACGCCCCGATGAAGAGCGCCGAGGTCGCCGCATCGCCCAGGGTCAGAAGCCCTTGCGCGCCGATGATCCCGACCGATTGCGCGATCATATAGGCCGAGAGCACCTTGCCGCGGGTCTCGTTGGTCGACGCGTCGTTGAGCCAGCTTTCCGCCGTCACGTAGATGCCGGACATGCAGAAGCCCAGGAGAACGCGGAGCAAGGTCCAGGCCCAGGGCTCGGTCAGGAGCGGCAGCGAGATTAGCCCCGCCGACATGAAGCTGCCAAGCGCCGCGAAGACCCGCACATGCCCGACCCGCTTGATGAGCTTCGGCGATTGCGTGGCGCCCGAGAGAAATCCCAGGAAATAGCCCGAGGTGACGATGGCGAGCTCGGTCGCCGAGAAGCCCTCGATCCCGCCGCGCAGACCGATCAGGGTCGAATGCATGCCGTTGCCCAGCATGATCAGAACGATCCCGAGCAGAAGCGCCCAGACACCGGAGAGAACCTTGATCATGTGACCTCGACGCGTTTCGGAGAAGCAGTTGGCCCGACCACATCACAGGGGCCGCCCCGACACCAATGCAGGAACGCTGCTCCGTGGCCGGAAAACGACCCCGTGCACGGTGAGTGACGCGAGATGCGGCGCGGCGCGGCGCTTCTGTGCATCGCTCGGACCGATCCGGCACGGCGAGACCTCGCCTGCCGGGCGCGCGCGCTTAGCTTGCAGACGAGGTCCAGGGATGGAAGACACCGGAGCGGGTCAGGATGACGGGGAGCGGAACATGATGCGGCGACGCCGGGCGATTGCCCTCATGGTCGCGTTCGCGGCGCTCGGGGCCTGCGCCACGCCGCCCGAGGCAACGCGCAGCGATGTCGGCGCTCTGGCCGACGCCATCGCGGCGCTCGGCCCGGAGGTCGATCCGCGCGAGGCGCAGCGGGCGGCGGAGATCGCCTTTGCCTATCCGCGCGCGCTTGCCCGCGAGTGGCAGGTCACAGATGCGCCGCTCGTCCACAACGCCAAGGTGCTGCACGGGCTGCGCGAGAAGGGTCTCTGCAACGACTGGACCGAGGCGATGCTGGCGCGGCTCCGGCAGGAGGACTTCCGCACCCTGTCGCTCCATTGGGCCAGCTCCCCGCCGAAGGGGTTCAGGGTCGTTCACCATTCCGCGGTGATCAGCGCCGCAGGCGCGTCGATGCGCGACGGCATCGTGCTCGACCCCTGGCGGGGTGGCGGTCAACTCTTCTGGGCACGTCCCGATGACGACACCCGCTACGACTGGGGCCCGCCGCTCTGAGGCTTCGGCCGCAGGCAGTGGCCCGTGAGTTGCCGCGCAGGTCCAGAGCCTTAGCTCGCAAGGCAGCCCATCCGACACCTGCCCATCCGGGAGAGCCCATGACAGAGACCTACGAACCTGCCTGCCAATGCGGTGCCGTGACCATCCGGCTGACCGGCGCGCCGCGCGTGCGCGGTCATTGCCATTGCGAGGATTGCCGGACCCTTCTCGACGTGCCGTTTCACTCGGTGACCGCCTGGAATGCCGATCAGTTGGAGGTGACGGAGGGAGAGGCGCATCTGACCACCTTCCAGCACCCCAGCCTGACGATGAAAAAGGTCTCCTGCGACACCTGCGGCGAGGTGATCTGGAACACCAACGGGATGGATTGGCGCGTGGTGTCGCAACGCTTCCTCGAGCGCGCGCTCGGCGGGCTGCCCGAGGAGCTGACGGCGCAGAGCCATTTCTTCTACGACCGCCGGATCTTCGACATCGCCGACGATCTGCCGAAGAAGCCCTGAGGTGGAGAGGCGCGCGTGACGGATGACAGGATGTTTGGCGTGGTCCTGACCGGTCATGGCGGGCCCGAGGCGCTGGTCTGGCGCGACGACCTGCCCCGCCCCGAGGCGCTCCCCGGAGAGGTCCTGATCCGCGTCGGTGCCGCCGCCGTCAACAACACCGACGTGAACACGCGGCTGGCCTGGTATGCCTCGGGCGACGGCATGGACCAGGAGGACGCCGCCTGGTCCGGCAAGCCGCTGGAGTTTCCGCGCATCCAGGGCGCCGATGTCTGCGGCGAGATCGTCGCGGTGGGCGCGGACGTGCCGGAGGCCCGGATCGGCGAGCGGGTGATCGTCGAGCCGTCCCTGCGCGAGGCCGAGGGCGCGCGGCGCGACCCGCCCTGGTATTTCGGGACCGAGGTCGATGGCGGCTTCGCGGAATACGCCACCGTCGCGGCGCGGCACGCCCACAGGATCGTCTCGGACCTGACGGATATCGAGCTTGCAAGCTTCCCCTGCTCCTATTCCACCGCCGAGAACCTGCTGACGCGCGCCGGCGTGACCGCCCGCGACCGCGTGCTGGTGACCGGTGCTTCGGGCGGGGTCGGCTCGGCCGCGGTGCAGCTGGCGGTCGCACGCGGGGCCGAGGTGATCGGGATCGCGAGCGCCGCGAAGGCCCCGGAGATCGAGGCGCTCGGGGCGGCCCGCGTGCTCGACCGCGACGCAGATCTGGCGGCGACGCTCGGGACCGGCGCGGTCGACGTGGTGATCGACCTCGTTGGAGGCCCGGGCTGGCCGCCGCTTCTCGACCTCCTGCGGCCCGGCGGGCGCTACGCGATCTCGGGCGCCATTGCCGGGCCGGAGGTGACGCTCGACCTGCGCAAGCTTTACCTCAAGGATCTCTCCTTCTTCGGATGCACCGTCCTGCAGCCGGGGGTCTTCGAGGCGCTGGTCGAGCGGATCGAAACCGGGGCCATCAGACCCCTGGTTGCGGCCAGCTATCCCCTGCGCGATATCGGCGCGGCGCAGGAGGCGTTCCAGGCCAAACGGCATGTCGGAAAGATCGTGCTGGAGGTGCGGCGGGACTGATCCGCTGCGCCCTTGACGCCCCGCCCCAACTCTCCTAACAGACCCCATCCGCAGAGCCCCGGATTCGTCCGGGGCTTTGTATTTGCGTCGCGACCGGTTCCCGAACCGCTCCGGCGCATCTCACCACCGGGCACCTACGGGGGCCTATACTCCGGGCGGCGTCAGTCGCCCACAACATAGGCGAGGGCTTCGGCTCTTGCTGCATGCAAACGGAAGACAGAAAGCATGGCACTCAAGTCGTACAAGCCGACGACGCCGGGCCAGCGCGGGCTGGTGCTGATCGACCGTTCGGAGCTGTGGAAAGGACGTCCCGTCAAAGCCCTCACCGAGGGTCTGACGAAGTCGGGCGGCCGTAACAACACCGGACGGATCACCTCTCGCCGCCGCGGCGGTGGCGCGAAGCGTCTCTATCGCGTGGTCGATTTCAAGCGGAACAAGTTTGACGTCACCGCGACCGTCATCCGGATCGAATACGACCCGAACCGGACCGCCTTCATCGCACTCGTCTCTTATGACGACGGCGAGCAGGCCTACATCCTTGCTCCCCAGCGTCTCGCCATCGGCGACCGCGTCATCTCGGGCGCCAAGGTCGACATCAAGCCGGGCAACGCGATGCCGTTCTCGGGCATGCCGATCGGCACGATCGTCCACAATGTCGAGCTGAAGCCCGGCAAGGGCGGCCAGATCGCACGCGCCGCGGGCACCTACGCCCAGTTCGTCGGCCGCGATGGCGGCTACGCGCAGATCCGCCTGTCCTCGGGCGAACTGCGGATGGTGCGCCAGGAATGCATGGCCACCGTCGGTGCCGTGTCGAACCCCGACAACTCGAACCAGAACTACGGCAAGGCCGGCCGGATGCGCCATTACGGCAAGCGTCCCTCGGTCCGCGGCGTCGTGATGAACCCGATCGATCACCCGCATGGCGGTGGTGAGGGTCGGACCTCGGGCGGTCGTCACCCGGTCACCCCGTGGGGCAAGCCGACCAAGGGCGCCAAGACGCGCAACCCCAACAAGGCGTCGCAGAAGCTGATCATTCGCTCGCGTCACGCCAAGAAGAAAGGGCGGTAAGAGATGTCTCGCTCCGTTTGGAAAGGTCCCTTCGTGGACGCCTACGTGCTCAAGAAGGCCGAGGCGGCCCGCGAGTCCGGGCGCAACGAAGTCATCAAGATCTGGTCCCGCCGTTCGACCATCCTGCCCCAGTTCGTGGGTCTGACGTTCGGCGTCTACAACGGCCAGAAGCACGTTCCGGTGAACGTGACCGAAGACATGATCGGCCAGAAGTTCGGTGAATACTCGCCGACCCGCACCTATTACGGGCACGCGGCCGACAAGAAAGCCAAGAGGAAGTAAGCCATGGGCAAGGATAAGAATCCCCGCCGCGTGGCGGACAACGAGGCGATGGCCAAGCTGCGCATGCTGCGCACCAGCCCGCAGAAGCTGAACCTTGTCGCCGAGCTCATCCGCGGCAAGAAGGTGGACCGGGCGCTGACCGACCTCACCTTCTCGAAGAAGCGCGTGGCCCAGGACGTCAAGAAGTGCCTGCAATCCGCGATCGCCAACGCCGAGAACAACCACGGTCTGGACGTCGACGAACTGGTCGTCGCCGAGGCCTGGGTCGGCAAGAACCTGGTGATGAAGCGTGGCCGTCCGCGGGCACGTGGCCGGTTCGGCCGGATCATGAAGCCGTTCTCGGAAATCACCATCAAGGTGCGTCAGATCGAGGAGCAAGCCTAATGGGTAACAAGACCAATCCGATCGGCATGCGCCTCCAGGTCAACCGCACCTGGGACAGCCGCTGGTACGCCGATACCAAGGACTACGGCAACCTTCTGCTGGAAGACCTCGCCATCCGCGAGTTCATCCATGAAGAGTGCAAGCAGGCCGGTGTGGCGCGCATCATCATCGAGCGCCCGCACAAGAAGTGCCGCGTGACGATCCATGCCGCCCGCCCGGGCGTCATCATCGGCAAGAAGGGCGCCGACATCGAGGCTCTGCGCAAGAAGCTCGCGCAGATGACCAAGTCGGAGCTGCACCTCAACATCGTCGAGGTCCGCAAGCCCGAGCTTGACGCGCGCCTGGTCGGCGAAAGCATCGCCCAGCAGCTTGAGCGCCGGGTGTCCTTCCGCCGCGCCATGAAGCGCGCGGTGCAGAACGCCATGCGCATGGGTGCCCTGGGCATCCGGGTCAACGTGTCGGGCCGCCTCGGCGGTGCCGAGATCGCCCGGACCGAGTGGTATCGCGAGGGCCGTGTGCCCCTGCACACGCTGCGCGCCGACATCGATTTCGCCAATGTGGAGGCGGAGACGCCCTACGGCATCATCGGTATCAAGGTGTGGATCTTCAAAGGCGAGATCATGGAGCACGACCCGTCGGCTCGCGATCGTCGCACCCAGGAGATCCAGGATGGTCCCGCGCCCCGTGGCGCCGGCGGCCGTCGCTGAGGAGGTCTGAACAATGCTTCAACCGAAACGAACTAAGTTCCGCAAGGCCTTCAAGGGCCGGATCAAGGGCGAGGCCAAAGGCGGCTCCGACCTGAACTTCGGCACCTACGGCCTCAAGGCGACGCAGCCCGAGCGCGTGACCGCGCGCCAGATCGAGGCAGCCCGTCGTGCCATGACGCGTCACATGAAGCGTCAGGGTCGCGTCTGGATCCGGATCTTCCCGGACACGCCCGTGACCTCCAAGCCCACCGAGGTTCGGATGGGTAAAGGCAAGGGCTCGGTCGATTACTGGGCCTGCAAGGTCAAGCCCGGCCGGGTGATGTTCGAGATCGACGGCGTCGGCGAGGACATCGCCCGCGAGGCGCTGCGCCTGGCTTCCATGAAGCTGCCGATCAAGACCCGCATCGTGGTCCGCGAAGACTGGTAAGACCCGGTCTTGGAGTTTGGAAAAGGGCGGGGTCTTCCCCGCCCTTTTTCGTTTGTCCGCAGCGACGTCTCAGAGGCCCGCGAGGGTCAGCAACCGGTCCGCGGCGCGCGGGCCGCTCAACGTGACCAGCGGCACCTCGGGGCCGTGGAGCGCGAGCCCCGCCTCGATTTTCGGCGCCTGCACCCGCTCGAAGGTCCAGATCCAGCGCAGGAACTCCGCGTCGGGCCATTTCTCGGGACAGCCCTCGGCCATGTCCGGCCGCACGCTGCCGCGATAGGCGATCACCCGGCGGGCAAGCTGCCAGAGCGCCCGCCCCCGCGTCGGTCGCATCCAGATCACCAGCTCTGCCCGCGGCACCCGCAGATCGAAGCTCGACACCGTCGTGCCGCACATGATCCAGGCCTCTCCGGCCACCAATTCCGCCGTCCGCGCCCGCTGCTCGGCGCGGTCGCGCACCTGCCACCCCGGCAGCCAGCGGATGTCGCGATCATGCGAGAGGTAGCGCAGGCCCCGGGAGGCCGCGATCTTCTGCGCAAGCGTCGACTTTCCGGCGCCCGAGTTTCCGATCACCAGGAGACGCCGCGCGCGTCCCAGAACCGAGGCGGCCTCGGACATCGTCAACGACCTGGGCATTCCCTCACCCTCCCTCCGTCACATCGCTACAGCCCCAAAGGCGCGACGGCGATCCCCGACGCGCACGGCGAGGCCGGGCCAAAATTCCGCACCGGAATTTTCGCGATCTCCGGTTCGGAGATCGCTTCCCGCGCCCTGCAAGACGCGCTATGTGCCGCGCCATGACCCAGATACGCTCGCTCTTCGCCACCCGTCTGTACCAGGCCCGCCTGTCCGCGGACGGCGCCATCGACCCCTCGGAGCTCGAAGCCTCCTGCCTGTCGATCGCCGAGGATGACGAGGCCGGTCAGGACTGGTGCGAGGCCAATGGCTATCCCGGCTACACCTCCTATGCCTCGCTGACCGACCTGCCCTGGCGCTTCCCGATCTTCAAGGCCGTGGAAGAGGCCCTCGACGCCCATGTCGCGGCCTTTGCCGATGACTTGCAGTTCGACCTGAACGACCGCCCGCTGAAGCTCGAGAATCTCTGGATCAACATCCTGCCCGAAGGCGGCACCCATGCGAGCCATATCCACCCCCACAGCGTGATCTCCGGCACCACCTATGTGGCCATGCCTGAAGGCGCCTCGGCGCTGAAGCTCGAGGACCCGCGCCTGCCGATGATGATGGCCGCGCCCACGCGCCGGAAGGGCTGCCGCGAAGAACTCAAAAGCTTCGTCTATGTCGCGCCTGCGGTCGGCGACGTGCTTCTCTGGGAAAGCTGGCTGCGCCACGAGGTGCCGATGAACATGTCCGAAGAAGAACGGATCAGCGTCAGCTTCAATTACGCGTGGGGCTGAGCGCTCGGCTCTTGCCGCATCGCATCCCTTGCTGTTCGCTGACGGCATGCGCACGCTCTGTTTCAGCCTGATCCTCGCCCTCGCCGCCACGACGCTCCGCGCCGAGGAGACCAGTCTCGAATTGGTGCTTCTGGCCGATGCCTCGGGCTCCATCGACGCACGCGAACTGGCCTTCCAGCGCGAAGGCTACGCTCAGGCGATCACCGATCCCGGCGTGCTCGACGTGATCCAGAGCACCGCCTATGGCCACATCGCGTTGACCTATGTCGAATGGGCCACCAACCAGGCCCAGGTCGCCGATTGGGCGCGCATCGACGACGCCGAAAGCGCCGAGGCCTTCGCCCAGGCGATCCGCACCGGTCCAAGGCAAGCCTATGGCCGGAACGCCATCGGCGCCGCGCTCCTCGAAGGGGTGCGGCTGATGGAGGAGAATGATTTCGAAGGATTCCGCCGCGTCATCGATTTCTCGGGCGACAGTGCCAATAACTGGTCGGGCCCCGGCATTGCCGAGGCCCGGGACCAGGTTGTGGCCGCGGGCGTCACGATCAACGCCCTGCCGATCTTGCGGCCCGACGATCCGGGCCGGGCGCAGGGCGGGCTCGAGGCGCTCTACGAGGAGCGCATCATCGGCGGGCCCGGCGCCTTCGTCGTCACGGCCGAGGACCGCGCGAGCTTTGCCGAGGCGGTCCGGCGCAAGCTGATCCTGGAGATCTCCGGCGCGCCGAAGCCGCCGAGGATCGCCGATCGCAACTGACGCGCCGGACCTAGTGCTGTCTTAGGTGCCGCTGTCGGACTTCATCTTGGCGACCCAACTGTCGAACTCGCGCTCGACTTCTTCCCGGGTCTTGCCGTAACGCGCCTGGAGCTTGCCAATCATCTGCTCGCGCTCGCCGCGCGTCTCGAGGATCTCGTCATCGGTCAGCTCGCCCCATTCCTCGCGCACCTTGCCCTTCATCTCGGTCCAGCGGCCCTTGATCTCATCCATATTCATTATGTGTCTCCCAATCAGGTTTCACAACTCAACGCGGACACCGCGGTCCGGGTTGCACCGAGACGAAAAAACCGCTGCCACCCGCCGGGTCTCGGCGGATAGCAGCGGACCAGGGTCTGACCGGCGGGAGAGGTCCGGTCAGACCAGACGCAGAGCGGGCCGGCCACTGGCCCCACCCCGGTCGTTGTCTTCAAGCACGACCCGCGCGACGGCGCGGCCAAGCTCGATCTCGGTGGCGATGTCCTGCGCCCAGACGCCGCCGGTGACGGCGCGGGCCAGAACGGTATCGGCAAGAAGCGCTTCACTGTCTGCAGCCGCGCTCCCGTCGCCGAAGGCGGCGGTCAGGATGTCGGCGGCAGCGGCGGCGGCGATCACGTGACCGCGATCCTCGCTCGGATGCGGATTGGGCCGCGAGAGCGACAGGTCGCACTCGATATCGAGCGGACTCCAGCCCGAGGCGACACCGCCCTCGGGCAAGGGCAAGCCGGTCGAGAGCGTCGCGTGGCTGCGCCCGCGCGCGGAGATCGCGGCGACGAGCCGGGGGGCGTCGCGCTGCAGGACCGACAGGACCGGCAACAGCTCCGCGCCGTCCGCGACCTCGTCGGGGCGCGCGCCGCTCGCCAGAAGGCTCAGCTGCGCCGCGATGACCGACGGGCGGCGGCGGTCGTGCCGTGCGCGCTGCGACAGGAGGCGCGAACGTACTGCCGCTTCGCCCAGCCTGGAGAGCAGGCGCTGGCCAGTGCCCGAGGTCACCTCTGCCCCTTCCGACAGCCGCCGGATCGCGTAGGCGAGGAAGGGCCAGGCCGGTTCACCGCGCAGCACCTTCTGCGCAAGTTCTCTGGGCGTCCGCGGGGTCTCGGCCCGGTCGAGGCCGGGGCGCAGGAGACGCACGCCAAAGGCGGCCTCGGCCCAGCCGAGCCAGTCGGAGAGCGGCCCGTCGAGCCGCGGCATCTCGGCGTTGGGGCGCAGCTCGGCGCCGTGCTCGGCATGGCCGAGCGTGGACCAGAGCGCGCTGCCGGTCCGGGTCGCAGCGGCGGTCGAGAGTGCGTTGAGGCCCTGCCCCGCCGGAACGGCCAGCCGGTCATAGAGCGCCTCGAGCGCCGCCAGTTCCGCCCCGAGCGGCGTCGAGCGACAGGCCGAGAGGCTGTCGAAGGGGCTGTCCGCGCAGAGGTCGAGCGCCCAGGCAAAGGCCATGTCCCGCGCCAGCTCGGCGCCCTCGGGGCTCAGCGGGCGGATCGGCACGACGGAACAGCGGCGTGAAAACGCGCCATCTTCGCATTCGGCGATCAGCAGGGAATCCGGAACTCGGGCAGCGGTCATGTCGGTTGTCCTCTCGGCTGTGACGCGTCGATGGTTTCTTGCGTCCATCGAAGTTGCCGACACCCTGACGAGGCTCTGTTAACGCTGCGTCAACCCATTTCAATCATTGAAGAAATCGCCCACGCGACTTGCCTTAACGTCACCTTAAATGACGCTGCGTCCCGGACATATCGCGTCGAAATCGGAAATGATTCGCGCAAGATTGTTCTGAAAAGGGGCTTCTCGCAGCAAGACTGCGCGCCCTGCCCGTCAGTGGGGATCGCTATCCCCGTGCACCGCGAAGGCCTCGAGCTCGGCATCCTGCGGCTCGATCACGCGAAAGGCCTCGCGCACGCCCGCCCCTGTCAGCTCGCGGCTGACGGTCAGAAGCGTGTTCGGCGCATGGCCCTCGCAGAGATCCTCCATATCGGCGATCTCCTGTTCGGCCACGCTGCGCGCGGCCTCGAGCGTGGGGGCGCCGTAGACCGCCACGAAATGCTCGGCGAGCGCGGTGACGAGTTCTTCACGCTCGGCGGGTTCGATCCGCGTCACGGCCACGAAGGTCACCCGCCCGAAGGTCTCGAGCCCCAGGAACCCGTTGGCGAAGGCCTGGCGCGCCTTGCCCTCGAGATCGCCCTCGCCCCAGTTCGAGAACTCGAAACCGCCGGAAATACACCATTCGCCGGTCCGGGCGTGGCGCGCATAGACGCGGGTGTCGCTGTCGTCAAAGTGGATGGCGCGGGCGAGGCTCATGGCGTCTCCAGAAGGGCGGTGAGGGGCACAAGCTCGGTGCCGTCTGCGGTCTTCAACAACAGGCCGAGCTCTTCGTCGAGCCCGAGCGCGGTCCCGGAACGCCCGGCGACCGCAAGCTCCTTGCCGATCTCGTCGGAGAGCGCGGTCCATTCGCGGTGGAGCTCGGCGGGGCCGTCGACCTCCCAGCGGTGCAGCCAGTTGAGGCTGTGCCGCGCCCAGGCTTCGAGCAGGTCCAGGGGCGCGAGATCGCCACAGCCCTCGGCGCGGAGCGCGGTCTCCTCCGGGCGGTCGCCGCCGCGGTCGAGATCGATCTCGAAGCGCAGCTCCAGCACGCCGATCAGCCAGTCCGGGACATGCTTGGGCTCGGGTGTCGGCGCGACCAGGGCCACCCGCCCGGCCCGTCCGCCATTCACGCGCAGCGTTCCGTCCCAGCCAAGATGCATGCCCACCTCGGGCGGCGCGATGGCGCCGAGCGCGTTCTGGCAACCGACAGCGAGGAGCGGCAGCATCTGCGCCGCTTGGGCGAGCGCCACATCCGGCGCCAGCACGATGGCCGCCGCCAGATCCGGCGCGCTCGGGTCGTAGAAGATCGTTCCCGCATCGCACCCGTCCCGCGCCGCCGCGATAGCCGCGGCGCGCGGCGCATCGCCCGGCACTGCCACGCCGGTCAGAAGCGGCGGGAAGGACGGGCGTTCGGTCATGCGGCGCCCGCCTCCACCAGTTTCGCCGCCACCTCGCGGAAGACGCGGGCCTCGGCGCTCTCGGGTTTCGAGACGACGATGGGCGCGCCGCCGTCCGAGGCGGTGCGGATGTCGAGATGCAGCGGGATCTCGGCCAGAAGCGGAGCGCCCAGCGCCGCGGCTTCCTTGGCGACGCCGCCATGGCCGAAGATGTGCTCCTCGTGGCCGCAGTTCGAGCAAATATGCGTGGACATGTTCTCGATCAGACCGATGATCGGCACGTTCAGCTGCTTGAACATGTCGATGCCCTTGCGCGCGTCGATCAGCGCCACGTCCTGCGGGGTCGAGACCACGACCGCGCCATCGACGACGAATTTCTGGCTGAGCGTCATCTGCACGTCGCCGGTGCCCGGCGGCAGGTCGACGATCAGCACGTCGAGCGCGCCCCATTGCACCTGGTTCATCATCTGCTGCAGCGCGCCCATCAGCATCGGACCGCGCCAGACCACCGCCTGGCCCTCGTTGGTCATCAACCCGATCGACATCATCGTGACGCCGTAATTCCGGAGCGGCAGGATGGTCTTGCCGTCGGGGCTGGCCGGACGGCCCGAGACGCCGAGCATCCGGGGCTGCGAAGGCCCGTAGACATCGGCGTCCAGAAGCCCGACGCGGCGGCCCTCGGCGGCGAGCGCGCAGGCGAGGT
Organism: Litorisediminicola beolgyonensis; assembly: GCF_042679605.1. Taxonomy (NCBI): domain Bacteria; kingdom Pseudomonadati; phylum Pseudomonadota; class Alphaproteobacteria; order Rhodobacterales; family Paracoccaceae; genus Litorisediminicola; species Litorisediminicola beolgyonensis. Next base: position 48,374 of record NZ_JBHTMU010000022.1, on the reverse strand, counting down.
TCGCGGAGACGGTCGATTTGCCGACCCCGCCCTTGCCCGAGGCGACCGCGAGGATGCGGGCGACGCCCGGCACCCGCTGCGGGCCCTGCGGCTTGGGCTTGGCGGCGGCTTTCAGATCCGGCGGTGCCTTCTGGCTGTGCGCGGTCATCACCACCGACACGGCGGTCGCGCCGGGCAGCGCCTTGACGGCGGCCTCGGCGGCGTCGCGCACGGGCTTGTAGGCCTCGGCCTTGGCCGGGTCGATCTCCAGCACGAAGCGCGTGCCGGTGTCTTCGACCGTCAGCGCCCGGACGATGCCGGAGCCGACGATGTCGCCGCCCGATACCGGGTCGGTGATCTCTTTGAGTGCGGCGAGAACCGCGTCGCGTGTCAGCGCCACTGAATTACCCCTGGATCGTGCCGTTGACTTCGTGGTTCAGGTCCAGCTCTTCGCAGGTCAGGACCATCTTCAGCGCGAAGCGCTTGCCTTCGGTGTTCTCGGTCGCCGCGACCGCCTCTTCGATGGCCTTCTGCGAGGTCACACCCACCTGCTTGAGGAATTTCCTCAGCGACATGTTCAGGTCTTCGTTCATCTTGGCGATCCTTTCCCCGGAGACGAGAGCGTTGACGGGTGTAGCGGCGCGCCCATAGGCTTGCAAGCCAGAGCCCCTCGACCCTCATCACTGCCGCGTCAGGAGCCCCCGCATGCGCCTCATGTCCCTCTGCCTCGCCTTGGCGCTCTGGCCCATCGCGGGTCTGGCCGAGGCCGACCGCGCCTTCAGCCTCGCAATCCCCGAAGCGCTCGAGGACAGCGGCTTCGCGGCCTATGTGCTGCCGCGCTACGCGCTGAAGACCGGGACCCGGATCACGCGGCTGCCCGGCGATGCCGAGGCCGATGCCGTGCTCGGGCCCTCTGGTCCGCCGGTCATCCTGCGCGGCGACGCAAGCTGGGGCTTCGACAGCAACGGCGATCCCGATGCCGAGGCCTTCCACGACTGGCTCACCTCCGAGATCGGGCGCGAGACCATCGCCGCCTTCGTGCCTGCCGAGGGCGCGGGCTTCACGCCGCCGGACCGCGATGTCGTCACCGACGAGGTCATCACCTTCACCGGCGACGCCGCGCTCGGCGCCAAGGTGTCGGAGCGCGCCTGCGGACGCTGTCACGCGCTGTCGGCGGCGGACAGGATGCGCTCCATCGGGTCCACGCCGTCCTTCCCGGCGCTCCGGGCCCTGCCGAACTGGAGCGAGCGGTTCGAGGGCTTCTTCGCGCTGAACCCGCACCCGTCCTTCACGCAGGTCGAAGACGTCACCGCCCCCTTCGATCCCATGCGCCCGCCTCCGATCGTGCCGGTCCGCCTGACGCTCGACGAGATCGACCATATCCTGGCCTATGTCGCGGAGATGAGCGCGGCCGATCTCGGCGCGCCGGTTGAGGCGCGCTGAGACCGGACTGCCATCGGCATCAGTGATCGCGGCGCTTCGAGGGGCCGGTCTCGAGGTAATCCTCGGTCGTGCGCACGCGCGGTCGCTCGCCGCCGCCGAACGGATTGTTGGCAGAGTGGAACTGCGCCCGCACCCGGCAATCGTCGCACATCTGGATCATGCGCGCCGCTTGTGGATTGGCGAACATCGCGTGGTTCCCGGCGAGCTTCTCCATGATCCGCTCGACCGTCGACCGCACGCCGAACAGCGCGCCGCATTCGACGCAGGCGAAGGGCTCTTCCTCTTTCTTGACCACCTGCCCCAGCGCCGTGTCGCTGAGGTCGAGCCGCGGCGCGAGCGTGATCGCGTCCTCGGGACAGGCGCTCGCGCAGATGCCGCATTGCAGGCAGGCGTCCTCCTGGAAGAGGAGCTGCGGTTTGTCCGGGTTGTCGCCGAGCGCGCCCGAGGGGCAGAGCGACACGCAGGAGAGGCAGAGCGTGCAGGCCTCCTCGTTGACGAGCACCGCGCCGTAGGGCGCGCCTTCGGGCAGGTCCACGGTGGCGTCGCCGCGCAGTGCCTTGGCAGAGACGCGGGTCACCTGCCGCCGCGTGCCGATGGGCAGGACCGGATCGCAGAGCGCCGGGGCCGCGCCGCCATAGAGCGCGTCGGGCAAGGCGTCCGGGTCGGCGAGGTCGAGGCAGCGGACCGCTTGCGCCCCGGCGATGGCATTGGCCAGTGCCGTTTCGCGCTCGGGCACCTCGCGCTCGGTCCTGGGCGAGAGCAAGAGATCGACGCGCGAGAAGCCCGCGCCGAGGGCCGCCAGCATCTCGGCATGGCCGAAGCCCGCAAGTGCCGCGGTCTCGAACGGGATCACGTCGGCGGGCAGACCCCGCCCGAAGCGCGCGGCAAGGCGGATCATCTCGGCCCCGTGGCCGTCGTCATGGACCAGAAGCCGGGGCGCGCCGCCGCCTGCGCCGCGATAGGCGCGGGCCAGCGTGTCGATGCGGCGGAAGAGGCTCGCCACCGGCGGCGCGTCGTAGGAGATCGCACCCGAGGGGCAGAGCGCCGAGCAGGACCCGCAGCCCGCGCAGATCATCTGGTCGACGGCGACATGGTCGCCCGCCACGGTGATCGCCCCGGTCGGGCAGGCATCGAGGCAGCGCGAGCATCCGGACTGGCTGGCACGGGAATGCGCGCAGAGCGCAGGCTCGAGCCGCACATGCAGCGGCTTCTCGAAGGTGCCCACGAGCTGCGCCGCCTGCCCCAGCGCGCGCGCCACCGCGCCGGGCTGGCGCGGATCGGCCCGCAGGTAGCCCTCGCGCTTCTCGGGCGCGGGAAAGAGCGGCGCATCGCCGGTCAGGTCCAGAAGGATGTCGCAGTCCGACATCGCCCCGTCGCGCGGCTCGGTGAAGGTGAACGCGCCGCGCCCGCCCGGAGACAGCGCCCGCATCGCGTCGATCCGCACCGAGAACCCGCCAAGCGCTCCGGAGGCGCGCGCCAGACGGCCGCGGATCACGTCGAAGCTGCGATCGGCGGGCACTTCGCTGTCATCGGTCTGGAGCACCGTCACCGCGAGCGTCTTCGAAAGCTCGGCGGCAGCGGCAAAGGCGGTCTCGCCCGCGCCCACCAGAAGGCAGGTGCCTTCCGACATCACGTCACGCGTGGCGGGCGCCGGGACGGCGACCATCGCCTCGGCGGCAAGGGCGGCCTGTTTCGGACCGGCGGCCCGGGCCTCGTCGGACCAGCCAGCGCGGTCGCGGATGTCGACGAAGCCCGGCGTCTCGGCGCCGATCTCCTCGGCCAGCATCTCGAAGAAGGCGCGCTCCTGGCCGCAGGCGACGATGACCTCGCCCTGCCCCAGCGCCTCGGCGGCGCGCTCGGCCTCGCGGGTGCAGAGCGCGGTGAAGACACGGCCCGCCGTGCAGCCTGTGGCCTTGGCGATGGCCTCTGCCGCGACGGGCTGACTTCCCTCGCAATCGCAGAGCAGGATGCGCTTGGTCATTCCGATCCTCCCTTCGCGCAGGACCCTGCTCACGCAAAGATGAGCACAAGAACACGCATTTTCGGAAATTCGGTTTTTGATACGTGAGGGTACTGGTCTACACAAGACGGTAGGCTAAGCTGAAAGCAACCGTCCCTCGCCAAGGACGGATCGGGAGGCCCCATAGTGACCACGACCAGCGACCCCGCCACCGGAAACGGGACGGACCGCGTCTCTGACCGCATCGCGCTCGGCGTGGTGGTGCGTCGGACGCCGGGCGTCACCCGATGGCAGCGCGAGGTCTGGAAACCCGTGGCAGTGATCCCGGGCGCGGGCCCCGCCGACTGGAAGCTCCTGCACGAGCGCGACGGGATCGCCGAGTTTCACGCCGCCACGGTGACCCTCACCCTCTGGCGCGGCGAGGCCGAGGCCTACCGGATCGCGCTGACCGAAGCGGTACCGTCGCTCTACGTGGTGCTGCGGCCCGCGACCGACGGGACGTTCCCCTGGCGGGTGCATCTGGTGACCGCGAACCCGCACGAGGCCGCGCTCTTCTCCGAGAGCGGCGACGAGATCGTCGAGAAGGTGGCGATGCCGCCCGAGGTCCTTTCCTTCGTGGCACAATGGACCGCCGCGCATTACGTCGAGGAGCCCTTCGTCAAGCGCAAGCGGCGCAAGCATCGCGACGACCGCCCCGAGGGCGGGATCGGCGATCCGCGCATCTCGCAGGACACCGATGTCTATCGCGCGCCGACCGCGCGGCGGCATGGAGGCTCGGCATGAGCGATTTCTGGAGCCGCCGCCGCGCCCGCGTCGCCGAGGCCGAGGAAGCGGAGAAGGTCGCCGCGGTCGCGGACGCCGAGGATCGCCGTCACGCCGAAGAGGCCGCACGGCTCGCTGAGAAAAGCGATGACGAGATCCTGGCTGAGTTCGGCCTGCCCGCGCCCGAGGACCTGTTGCCCGGCGACGGGATCGTGGGCTTCATGCGGCGCGAGATCCCCGAACATCTGCGCCGCCGCGCGCTCCGCACGCTCTGGCGGTCGAACCCGGTTCTGGCCTGTCTCGACGGGCTGAACGATTACGACACCGATTTCACCGCCGCCGCCACAGACGCGCCGGGCGTGGCCACCGCCTTCGACACGTTGCGCGGCAGCATGAAGAGCCATCTCGACGCCCTGATGGCCGAGGCCGAGGCCAAGGCGGCGCGGGACGATGAGAGCCGGACGGACACCGAGATCTCGGAGACGGAGGCGGAAACGCCGGTTGCGGTGGCGGAGGAGACCACCGTCGCGGAAGCCGAGACGTCCGGCGAGACCGAGACCGAGACCGAGACTACGACCAAAGTCGCAGTAGCTGCGAGGCCTGCTTCCGAGAATTGTATACAACAGCATCCGGATGCGCCCCCTCCTCCTCGCCGCATGCGGTTCAGATTTGACACGGGAAGAGTATGAGCAGCGCAGCCGCGTCGATGCCCGACGTCTCCAGCGAGGATCGCCTCCGGGCAGATCTCTACAATTTCATGGGGTTGCTTCTGGCAGCCCCACCTGACGCGCTGCTTCTGGAGCAGACCGCGGCGCTTGGCGGCGATGCCGACACCGATCTCGGCCAGGCGATCACCGGCCTGGCAGATGCGGCGGCCAAGGCCGATCCCAGGGACGTGGCGCGCGAATACAACGCGCTTTTCATTGGCCTCGGGCGCGGCGAGCTTCTGCCCTATGCGAGCTACTACCTGACCGGGTTCCTGAACGAGAAGCCGCTCGCCACGCTCCGCCAGGACCTGCGGGCGCGGCGGGTCTCGCGCGCGCCGGATCGGTTCGAGCCCGAGGACAATATCGCGACCCTGATGGAGGTCATGGCCGGTCTCATCGTCGGACGCTTCGACGCGCCGGCGACGATCGAGGACCAGAAGACCTTCTTCAACCGTCACCTCGCCCCCTGGGCGGGACATTTCTTCTCCGATCTCGAAAAGGCCAAGACCGCCCGGCTTTATGCCCATGTGGGCCGCGTCGGGCGCGCCTTCGTCGAGATCGAGCGCGAAGGATTTCGCTTGGCGTCGGAGTGATCCGGCGCGGCGGGCCCCGGCCCGCCATACCGCAAGAACCGGAGCGGCGCGGCGGGCGTGGCGCTCTTCACCACAGGACCGGACCGGGGGACGCCCCGACGGTCGCATGAAAGAAAAAGGGAGGCCTTCATGTCCGAGACCAAACCAGAGGCGAGCCGCCGCGATTTCCTGAAACTCGCGGGCACCGCCGCCCCCGCCGCCGTCGCCGCCGTTGCGGTCAGCGGCAGCGAGGCCGAGGCGGCACCGGCAGAGGGACCGCAGAAAGGTCTCGCCGACACCGCCCATACCCGCGCCTATTACGCGTCCGCCCGGTTCTGAGCCGAACGGATAAAGAGACGCGCCGGACCGGGTCCTGACCGCCCGCATACCGGCCACCCCATGCGCCCGACCGGCCCCGACGCCACGAAACGGGACCCGGCGCATCCAACTGGAGGGAAACCATGCTCAGGAAAAAGACCAACGGGGTCACCCGCCGTTCGGGACGCACCGGCGTCCTCGCGGACATTGCCGGTCGCTCCGTCGACCGCCGCGCCTTTCTGCGCGGGTCGGGCCTTGCCATCGGCGGGCTCGCCGCGATTTCCGCCACCGGCGGCTCGGTTACGCAGGCCAGCGCGCAGCAGGCCGCCGACAGCGCGGTCCAGACCGTGAAATCCGTCTGCACCCACTGCTCGGTCGGCTGCACCGTCATGGCAGAGGTGCAGGACGGCGTCTGGACGGGCCAGGAGCCCGGCTGGGACAGCCCGTTCAACCTCGGTGCCCATTGCGCCAAGGGGGCCTCGGTGCGCGAGCACACCCATGGCGAGCGTCGCCTGAAATACCCGATGAAGAAGGAAGGCGGCGAGTGGGTCCGCATGTCCTGGGCCGACGCGATCAACGAGATCGGCGACAAGATGCTCGCCATCCGTGAGGAGAGCGGCCCGGATTCGGTCTACTGGCTCGGCTCGGCCAAGCACAACAACGAGCAGGCCTACCTGTTCCGCAAGTTCGCCGCCTACTGGGGCACGAACAACGTCGACCACCAGGCGCGCATCTGCCACTCCACCACCGTGGCGGGCGTTGCGAACACCTGGGGCTACGGCGCCATGACCAACTCCTACAACGACATCCACAACAGCCGGGCGATCTTCGTGATCGGCGGCAACCCGGCCGAGGCGCACCCGGTCTCGCTCCTGCACCTCCTGAAGGCCAAGGAAGAGAACAACGCCCCGCTGATCGTCTGCGACCCGCGCTTCACGCGGACCGCGGCGCATGCGGACGAATATGTGCGCTTCCGTCCCGGCACCGACGTGGCGCTGGTCTGGGGCATCCTCTGGCACATCTTCGAGAACAAGTGGGAGGACGAGGAGTTCATCCGCACCCGCGTCTGGGGCATGGACCAGATCCGGGCCGAGGTCGCCAACTGGACGCCCGACGAGGTCGAGCGGGTCACCGGCACGCCGGGCAGCCAGCTTGAGCGGGTGGCGCGCACGCTCGCCAACAACCGTCCCGGCACCGTGATCTGGTGCATGGGCGGCACCCAGCACACCAACGGCAACAACAACACCCGCGCCTACTGCATCCTGCAACTCGCGCTCGGCAACATGGGCCGGGCCGGTGGCGGCACCAACATCTTCCGCGGCCATGACAATGTGCAGGGCGCGACGGACCTCGGCGTCCTCGCCGACACGCTGCCGGGCTACTACGGCCTCGCCGACGGCTCCTGGGCGCATTGGGCCCGGGTCTGGGAAGAGGATCTCGACTGGCTCAAGGGCCGCTTCGCGGTGATGAAGGGTGCCGGTGCCGACGGCGCCGACCGGATGATGATGAACGAGACCGGTATCCCGGTGTCGCGCTGGATCGACGGTATCCTGGAGCCCGCGGAGAATATCGACCAGCCCGACAACACGCGGGCGATGGTTCTCTGGGGCCACGCGCCGAACTCGCAGACCCGCCTGCCCGAGATGAAGACGGCGATGGAGAAGCTCGACCTGATGGTCGTGGTCGATCCCTACCCGACGGTCTCGGCGGTGATGCAGGACCGCACCGACGGCGTCTATCTCCTGCCCGCGGCGACGCAGTTCGAGACCTACGGCTCGGTCACCGCGTCGAACCGGTCGCTGCAATGGCGCGAGAAGATCGTCGACCCGATCTTCGAGTCGAAGCCCGACCACGTCATCCTCAAAATGTTCTCGGACAAGTTCGGCTTCTCGGACCGGATCTTCCGCAACATCGAGGTGAACGGCGACGAGCCGCTGATCGAGGACCTCACCCGCGAGTTCAACCGCGGCATGTGGACCATCGGCTATACCGGCCAGTCGCCGGAGCGTCTGCGCAAGCACATGGAGAACCAGCACACCTTCGACCGCACCACGCTGCGCGCTCTCGGCGGACCCGCCGATGGCGATTACTACGGGCTGCCCTGGCCGTCGTGGGGCACGGCCGAGATGAACCATCCCGGCTCGCCGAACCTCTATGACATCTCGCTCCCGGTCGCCGATGGCGGCATGGGCTTCCGCGCCCGGTTCGGCGTGGAGCGCGACGGCGACAACCTCCTTGCCGAGGGTGTCGCGCCGGTCGGGTCCGAGATTCAGGACGGCTATCCCGAGTTCACCATGCAGATGCTGATGGATCTCGGCTGGGATGGCGACCTGACCGACGAGGAGCGCTCGACCATCGAACGCGTCGCAGGGTTCGAGGGCCAGCGCCCGCAGCAATCCGGCGGCGAGGAACAGGTCGGCGAGACCTCTCAGACCGGTGACGTGAAATCCGACTACGCCAAGGCGGTGGGCGGCGTGAACTGGAAGACCGACCTCTCGGGCGGCATCCAGCGCGTGGCGATCGCGCATGGCTGCGCGCCTTACGGCAACGCCAAGGCCCGCGCCGTGGTCTGGACCTTCCCCGACCCGGTGCCGGTCCATCGCGAGCCGCTCTACACCCCGCGCTACGACCTCGTGGCCGACTATCCGACCTACGAGGACAAGAAGTTCTGGCGGGTGCCGACGCTCTACAAGTCGATCCAGGAGACCGATTACTCGTCCGACTTCCCGATCACCCTCACCTCCGGCCGCCTGGTCGAATACGAGGGCGGCGGCGACGAGACCCGGTCGAACCCCTGGCTCGCCGAGCTGCAGCAGGACATGTTCATCGAGGTCAACCCGCGCGACGCCAACAATCTCGGCGTCCGTGACGGGGCAATGGTCTGGGTCCACGGTCCGAACGGCGGCAAGGTGAACGTCATGGCGATGGTCACCGAGCGCGTCGCGCCCGGGGTCGCCTTCATGCCGTTCCACTTCGGCGGCTTCTGGCAGGGCGAGGATCTGCGCGGGAAATATCCCGAGGGCGCCGATCCGTATGTCCTGGGTGAATCGACCAACACCGCGCAGACCTACGGGTATGACTCGGTGACCCAGATGCAGGAAACCAAGGCAACCCTTTGCCGCATCGAAGCCGCGTAAGGAGGAGATAACCTATGGCACGCGCTAAATTTCTCTGCGACGCCGAACGCTGCATCGAATGCAACGCCTGCGTCACCGCCTGTAAGAACGAGCACGAAGTTCCCTGGGGCATCAACCGCCGCCGCGTGGTGACGATCCAGGACGGCACGCCGGGCGAACGCTCGATCTCGGTCGCCTGCATGCACTGCTCGGACGCGCCCTGTATGGCCGTCTGCCCGGTGGATTGCTTCTACCAGACCGCCGATGGCGTGGTCCTGCACTCCAAGGACCTCTGCATCGGATGCGGCTACTGCTTCTACGCCTGCCCCTTCGGCGCGCCGCAGTATCCGCAGGCGGGCAATTTCGGCAGCCGCGGCAAGATGGACAAATGCACCTTCTGCGCCGGTGGCCCGGAAGAGGACATGTCCCAGGCCGAGTTCCAGAAGTATGGCCGCAACCGGATCGCGGAAGGCAAGCTGCCGATCTGCGCCGAGATGTGCTCGACCAAGGCGCTTCTCGCCGGTGACGGCGATGTCGTCTCGCAGATCTATCGCGAGCGGGTCGTCGCGCGCGGCTTCGGCTCGGGCGCCTGGGGCTGGGGCACCGCCTACGACCAGAAGGACGGCTGAGCGCCGCTCCGGTCCCCGCGCTCGCCGCGGGGGCCAGTTTTCCAGGTCAATCTCTGCGCCGGGCGGCATCCGCCCGGCGTCCCGCCCACACCGGGGGCGAACCCTCCCGAACCTTCCTGACCGGCACCGACACGTCCGGCACGAAGGTTCCGGATGGTCCGCGGACCGATCAGAGCCGCCGCGCTCGCCAAGACCAAAGGAGCCTCCCCGATGAGAGTCGCCCCCTATCTCGTTATGCTGTTTGCGCTTCTGGCGACGGCCCTGCCCGTCTCGGCCCAACAGGACGCGGTCGAGCCGCCGGCATCCGATGTGTCTGGCGAGGCCGCGCCCGCCTCTCCCGGAAGCACGCTCGAGGACATCCTCAGACGCCAGCAGGGGCTCGAGGCCAATAATGACGAGCGGCGGCAATTCGTCGGCAGCGACGCGGAAATCGGCGAGGGCGTCGACGCGCTCTCCACCCTCGGCGGCTCCTCGGATTCCGATCTCTGGCGCGCCTTCCGCTTCGACGAGCGCGACATCAGCACCCAGGTTCGCGCGCCTGCCGCGAGCACGATCATGCAGGATAACGGCATGTGGTGGCTGGAACTGCGTGAAGGTCCCGTGCTGCACTGGGGCGGCTACCTGCTGCTCGGCACCATCGCGCTGCTCGCGATCTTCTACCTGATCAAGGGACGCATCCGCATCGACGGCGAGCGCACCGGACGCACCATCGAGCGCTTCACCGGCATCGAACGCTTCGGCCACTGGCTGATCGCGGGCAGCTTCGTCATCCTCGGACTGACCGGCCTGATCACGCTGATGGGCCGCAAGTTCCTGATCCCCGCCTTCGGCCACGAGGTCTTCTCGGATCTCGCCATCGCGTCGAAATGGCTGCACAACAACGTCGCCTGGGCCTTCATGCTGGGTCTCGTCATGGTCTTCATGATGTGGGTCTGGCACAACATTCCGACCTGGCAGGACGTCAAATGGCTGGCCCGCGGTGGCGGCTTCATCGGCAAGGGCCACGTCCCCGCGCCGAAGTTCAACGCCGGTCAGAAGATCATCTTCTGGTCCGTGGTCATCCTCGGCGCCTCGGTCTCGGCCTCGGGACTGTCGCTGCTCTTCCCGTTCGATCTGCAGATGTTCGCGCCGACCTTCGCCACGCTGAACGAGCTCGGTGTGCCCGGTCTTCTCGGTGTCGATCCCTTCACCTCGGATCTGAGCCCGCAGGGCGAGATGCAATACGCCCAGCTCTGGCACGCCATCGTCGCCTTCGTCTTCATGGCGATCATCCTGGCCCATATCTATATCGGCACGATCGGCATGGAGGGCGCGTTCGAGGCGATGGGTTCGGGCGAGGTCGACACCCAGTGGGCCAAGGAGCACCACTCGATCTGGTACGAGAAGAAGATGGCCGAAGAGCGCGCCGCTCCCAAGGGCGCCACCCCGGCCGAGTGAGACGTATGCGGCTCGCCGCGGCCCTCCTGCTCGTCGCGGCCCCGGCGGCCGCCGAGGGCGGCTACCATGTGCTCGCGGGACACGGCGGACCGGTGATGGATGTGGCGGTCTCGGAGACCGGCAGCCTCGCCAGCGCCAGTTTCGACAATGCCGCGGCGCGCTGGACGGACGGCTCTCCGGCCTGGCTCGACGGGCACGAGGCCGCGGTCAACACCGTCCTTTTCCTCGACGAGACGACGCTGGTCACCGGCGCCGACGATTTCGACCTGATCCTTTGGCGGGACGGCACGCTTGCCGCGCGGCTCGAAGGGCATCAGGGCAAGGTGATGAACCTCGCCGCTTCCGACAGCCTGATCGCCTCGGCCAGCTGGGACGGGCGCATCGGCCTCTGGCCCTTGGACGGTGGCCCTGCCCACTTCATCGACGGCCATGACGGTCCGGTCAACGACGTGGTGTTCTCGGCGGACGGGACACGCCTCTATTCGGCCTCGGCGGATGGCACCTTGCGCGTCTGGGACGTGGCGACCGGCAACGAGCTGAGCCGTCTCGTCGAACACGGGTTCGGCCTGAACGAGCTGATCCTCGACGAGGGCGCGGGCTGGCTGGCCTATGGCGCGGTGGACGGCGTCACCCGCGTGATCGACCCCGCGACCGCCGCGTCTCTGGCCGACCTGACCGCCGACCGCCGTCCGATCCTCGCGCTTGCCGCGCCGCAGGACCACAGCCGCCTTGCGGTCGGCGATGGCGAGGGCTACATCATGATCGTCGACACCGCGACCTGGTCGGTCTGGCAGGATTTCCGCGCCACCACCCGCGGACCGATCTGGGCGCTGGCCTTCTCGCCCGGGGGCGAGACGCTCTATGCCGGGGGGCTCGCCAACGAGATCTCCGCCTGGCCAATGTCCGAGGAGGCCGACACGCCACAGATGCAGTCAGAGCGCGGTTTTCTGACCGATCCTGCGCTCATGTCCAACGGCGAGCGGCAATTCATGCGCAAATGCTCGATCTGCCACACGCTGACGCCCGGCTCGGCGCGGCGCGCCGGTCCGACGCTCTACGATCTCTTCGGCCGGAGGGCCGGAACGGTCGGCGATTACAGCTATTCCGACGCGCTCGATGGCTCGGACCTCGTCTGGGACGAGAGCACCATCGACCAGCTTTTCGACATCGGCCCCGAGCACTATCTGCCGGGGACCAAAATGCCCATGCAGCGCATCACCGGCGCCGAGGACCGCGCCGACCTGATCGCCTTTCTGCGCCGCGAGACGGCGCCCGAGGAGGAACATAAATGAAATCCATGGCTCTCGGCTTCATAGCCATCGCGGTCATCGCCACAGGTGCCTGGTTCGCGCTCGAGACCTTCTGGGACACGACCGCGGAAGAGCGCGTCTCGAACTCCGTCCGCCTGGGCGAGGCCGGGTCCGCCGATGGCGGCGAGCCGCTCGAGACCGAGGCGACGCAGTAAACCGCAGGCGCAGACTAGGACGCGCGGAGCCCTTCGGCCGCGTCCAGAAGCTCGGCGATGAGCGGGTTCGGAAAGCGCCGCTCCAGCGTCACCGCGTAGAAGGTCTCGGCGATCCCGTCGAGCTGGCACAGCTCCGCAAGCATCCCCGCCGCCAGCTCGTCCCGGACGACGATCGGCGGGATCACAGCGACGCCGACCCCTTCGCGCACCAGAAGACGCAACATCGCCATGTCATCGGCCTCGGCGGCGATCCGCGGGCTCAGACCCAACCGCCCGACCATCGCATCGAAGGAGGCCCGGAGCGCGGCTTCCGGCGTCGGCAGGATCACCGGCTCTTCGCTCAGGAGCCGGGTGAGCGGCCGACCCGACAGCTCGGGCGCGCCGATGAGGCTCACCGGCTGCTCCGAGAGCGCATGAACGAGATAGGGATGCGCCGCCTCCCGCGCGGGCACGAGATTGGTCAGGACCACGTCGAGCGACAGCGCGTCGAGCGCGCGCAGCAGCTCCGCCTGCCCGCCCGAGCGCAGGATGACCTCGGTATCGCGACGCCGGATGACCGGTTCGAGAAACCCGATCTGGAAGTTTCGCGACAGGGTGGCGAGCGCGCCGACTCGCAGGATCATACGCTGCGACGCTCCGCCGCGGAGGGTCGCGGTCAGATCCTCGGCAGTGCGGAAGATCGCCTCGGCATGGTCGAGCGCGATCCGTCCGGCCTCGGTCAGCACGAGCCCACGGCCGCGGCGCTCGAAGAGATCATGACCAAGATTGGCCTCCAAGGTCTTGATCTGCTTCGATAAAGCCGATTGCGACAAGTTCAGCGAGCGCGCCGCGCCGGTCAGCGTCCCATCGCGGGCCACGGCGCGGAACAGACGGAGGTGATGGAGGTTCAACTGCATATCCGTTCTATAATACAGAACGATTAAAGCGATTATATGTAATTTATCTAATACATGGCCGACGCTACATCACCGCTCGAACGATATCCAACCGGAGCGCCGCCATGACCGACGTGATCCCTCTTAGCTTCTTCGCGCCGCTGCTGCTGATCCTGGCCTCGGGGCTTGCCGCCTCGCAGCCGGGCCGCCGCCCGACGCTGGTGTCCTGGCTGCCCGAAGCTGCGACGCTCTCGGCCCTGGCGCTTGCCGCTATCGGTCTGATCCAGTTCCTCCTCTCCGGCCCGGCCAATGTGACGCTCCTCGATGGTCCTGCGGCACTGGTGATGCGGCTCGACGCGGTGAGCGCCACGATGACGCTCCTCGTGGCCTTCATCGGCTGGGTGGTGATGCGCTACGCCAAGACCTACCTCGACGGCGAAGAGCGCGAGGGACGCTTCCACGCGCTCATGTTCGCCACGCTGGCGGGCGTTCTGGTGCTGACCCAGACCGGCAGCATGCCGCTCCTGATCCTCGCCTTCGCCGCCATCGGCATCACCCTGCGCCAGCTTCTTCTCTTCTACCCTGGGCGGGCCGCCGCGCGCCGCGCCGCGACCAAGTTCGCGCTCGTCTGGCATGCAGGGGACGTGGTGTTGGTCCTTGCCGCGATCTCGACCTACGCGGCCTTCGGGACGCTGACCTTCGACGCGCTCGGCACCGCGATCAACGGCGATCTGCCGCTTCTCGGCCATCTCGCCGTCGGCTGCCTGATCCTCGCCGCCGCGCTCAAGACCGCGACCTTCCCGCTGCAGGGCTGGCTGACCGAAGTCATGGAGGCCCCGACGCCGGTCTCGGCGCTTCTGCACGCGGGCATCATCAACGCCGGAGGCTTCCTCTTGATCCGGACCGCCGAACTTGTGCAGGCGAGCCCCGGCGCCATGGCCGCGCTCGTGATGATCGGCGGTCTCACTGCGCTTTTCGGTGCGACGGTGATGCTGACCCAGAGCGCCATCAAGACGGCGCTCGCCTGGTCGACCGTGGCGCAGATGGGCTTCATGCTCCTGCAATGCGGGCTGGGTCTCTGGGCGCTGGCGCTTCTGCACCTCGTCGCGCATTCGCTCTACAAGGCGCACGCCTTCCTGTCCTCGGGCGGAGCGGTCGCCGCGGTGGCGAGCCTGCGGAGACCCGGCCCCGTGGCCGCTCCGAGCGTCGGTGCCGTGCTGAAATCCTTTGCCCTTGCGCTGGTCCTCTACGGCACGATGGCGGGTCTCTTCATGCTGGTCGCCGGACCGAAGACCCCGCAGGCGCTGGCGCTCGGCACGATGCTGATCTTCGGCGTCGCCTACCTGGTGGCCCAGGGCCTCGCCGATGCCGCGCCCTGGGCGCTCACCCGGCGCACCGCAGCCGCGTCGTTCGGCGCCGTCGTGACCTACTTCACCTTCCAGCTCGGCGCTCACGCGCTCTGGGGCGGATCGCTGCCCGAAGCGCCCGTGCCCGGCGCATTGGAATGGGCGATGATCGTGCTCGCGGTCCTCTCCTTCGGCCTCGTGGCCTTCGCGCAGGCGCTCTTCCCGCTCTGGGCCCACCACCCGGCCACCGCCGGTCTCCGCGTCCATCTTGCCAACGGACTTTACCTCAACGCGCTGCTCGACCGCCTGATCGGCGGGTATCGGGTCGCGAAGCACAGCTGATCGAGGAGTTCCCAGATGTTCATGAAGCACAGCCAGATCGCCCCCGCCCGGATCTCGGGTCTTCTCGATGCCGCCGAGGCCGCCGCCCGCGCCATCCCGCCCGCCTTCCCGCTTGAGGCCACGGTCGCGGTCAACCCGTTCCTCGGCCAGACCGGCGAGGACCTCGCCACCGCAGGCGCGCGGCTCGCCCGTGTTACGGGCGTGTCGCTGACGCGGGCGCGGAAGACCTACACCGACCAGATCGCGGCCAGGGAGATCACCGAGGACGACCTCGCCGCGGCGCTCTTCGCCAGCGCGTCGCCGCTGAAGCCACGCGATCTGGAGCTCCTGATGGCCAAGGCGCACGCGCCCTCGCCCGCGCGCCCCGCGCTGCCCACGGTGGCCGATCTCGCCGCCGAGGAGACCGGCATCGACTGGCCGTCGGTGATCGAGCGGACCGTCGGGCTTTGGGCCGCGGGCTATTTCGACAAGGGCCAGGCGCTCTGGTCACCGGCCCCGGGTCAGCCCGCCTACACCGCGTGGCAGGCCTGGGCCGGGCGCGACCTGACGCCCGAGATCGCCGGTCTGCCGGGCTTCTGCAACCACGCCGCCACGGCGCCGGACACGCCCGAGCGGGCGATCTTGCGCGCCTCGGAGGCGCTCGGGATCACCGAGGACGCGGCCGAGACCGCCTATCAGCGGCTCCTGATGGATATCGGCGGCTGGGCCCAGCATGCGCGCTGGCTTTTGTGGCAGGCCGAGCTTGCGGGCGACAGCGACCGGACGCTCGCCGATCTCCTGGCGATCCGGCTCGTGTGGGAAGAGGCGCTTCTGACCGCGTTTCCCGCCGTCGCCGCCCGCTGGAAAGACACGGTCGCGGCGCATGAGGCCCCCGTGGCCGCCGACGCGGACCAGGTGCTCGACGCGATCCTGCAGGACTCGGCCGAGCGCGCCCATCAGCGCGGTCTCAAGGCGGCGCTCCTCGGCGGCAACCCGTCCGAGGCACGCCCCGCGCTCCAGGCCGCCTTCTGCATCGACGTCCGCTCCGAGGTCTTCCGGCGCGCGCTCGAGGCGCAGAACGCGGGCATCGAGACGATCGGCTTCGCCGGGTTCTTCGGCCTGCCGCTGGCGCATACGGCGCATGGCTCGGACGTGGTCGAAGCGCATCTGCCGGTTCTGCTCTCTCCCGGCCTGCACTCAACCAGCCACGCGCCGAAGGCCGAGGAACACGACGCCCGCATCTCCGCCCGGGCGGCCCGCGCCTGGGGCCGGTTCAAGCAGGCGGCGGTCTCGTCCTTCGCCTTTGTCGAGGCGGCAGGCCCCTTCTACGGCGCCAAGCTCCTGAAGGACGCGCTGGGAGCGAGCGACGCCAAGCGCAAGCCGGACCCCGCCCCGCAGGTTCTGGGCGGGCTCGACGCCGCGGCCAAGGCTGACACCGCCGCCAAGGTCCTGCGCGCGATGAGCCTGACCGGCACGTTCGGGAAAACCGTCCTCTTGGTCGGTCACGGCGCGCATGTCACCAACAACCCCCATGCCAGCGCCTATCACTGCGGCGCCTGCGGCGGTCACACCGGAGAGGTCTCTGCCCGGCTGCTGGCGCAGCTCCTGAACGACCCCGAGGCCCGAGAGGGCCTTCTCGAGCGTAGTATCACGGTGCCCGAGGACACGGTCTTCCTGGCCGGTCTGCACGACACCACAACGGATGCCGTAACGGTTTACAAGGACGGCGCCACTGCCGATCTCGCGCAGATCGAGCGCTGGCTCGACGGCGCCGGTCGCCAGGCGCGGGCCGAGCGGTCGCTGCGTCTGTCGGGCGCGACGCCCGAGACGGTTGCCGAGCGCGCGCGGAACTGGGCTGAGGTTCGGCCCGAATGGGGGCTTGCCGGTTGCGCGAGCTTCATCGCCGCCCCGCGCTCGGTGACCGCGCGCACCGATCTCTCGGGCCGCGCGTTCCTCCACAGCTACGACTGGCAGGCCGATGACGGCTTCGCCACGCTCGAACTGATCCTGACCGCGCCGGTCGTCGTCGCAAGCTGGATCAGCCTGCAATATTACGGCTCGACCGTCGCGCCCGAGGCCTTCGGCGGCGGCAACAAGCTGATCCACAACGTGGTCGGCGGCATCGGCGTGGTCGAGGGCAATGGCGGGCGGCTGCGCCCGGGTCTCCCGAGCCAGGCGGTCGAGACCGGCGACGGTCCGGCCCACGAGCCGCTGCGCCTGTCGGTCATGATCGAAGCGCCGGAAGAGGCGATCAGCGACGTGCTCGACCGGCACGATGCGGTGCGGGCGCTCTTCGACAATGGCTGGCTGCATCTCTTCACGCTCAAGGACGGCCGCGTGGCGTCGCGCTATCGTCCGGGGCTTGGATGGGCGACCACCGCGTCGCCCGAACAGGCACGCGCCGCCTGAGCCTGACCTGAAAAAGGGCCGCGCAGGAGATGTCCTGCGCGGCCGATGCGTGTCCGGGTCTTAGCTGCGGATCGCGTATCCGGCGGAGAGCGCGCCGTCGCTGCGTCTCTGCGTAAGGCGCATCTCGGAGCCGCGCTCGGACCCACCGGGCGCGCCCGCGATCACCGGGAAGAGCTGGCCCTCGCCCGCCAGGACTGGCAGTTCGTAGACGCCCCCCGGCTGCAGCGCGACATACTCCTGCGCCTTGAACCGCTCGGTCCTGACGCCGGTCGTCTCGCGCCCGAGCGCGTCGCGGATCCGGAGCCGCGTGTCGGGCGCGAGCACCATCTCGAGCATGCGCCGGTCGGCCAGTTCCAGCTCCATCAGCGCGCCGCCCGGGAAGCGGATCGCGCCGCCCAGCCGGTCGGAGACCCGCGTGAGCTCCGACACCCGGCTGACGGGCTGATCCTCTTCGCCCTGGTCGAGCGGCTTCAGGCCGGTCTTGATCTTGCCCTCCTTCGCCGCCGCGAGCAGCCGCTCCATCATCTTCGGATCGGCGAGGCGCAGGAGCACCGGGCTCTTGCCGCGCCAGTCCGAGAGATCGACCACGAGCGAGACGGTGCGCCCGCCCGACAGGAAGCCGCCCACAAGCCCGAAGAGCGAGTCGCCGCCTGCCGAAGGATCATCGATGCCGATATTGCGCTGGCAGATGTTGTTGAAGCGCCGGATGTCGATGGCACTGCCCGCGGGCGCCTCGGGGCCATCGAAGGGCGAGGCCTCTAGAAGCAGGCAGGGGTGCCAGTTCACCGTGCTGCCGCCGACCGTGACGGTCGCAGGCGGCACGAGCGCCGCGGGCCAGGTCATCTTGACGATGCGATCCTCGCCCGGAAGCAGGTCATCCACCCGGACCTCGTCGATCAGGTAGGTGCCCGGAACCAGCGGGTTCGGGACCGGATCGCCGGGACGGACCGAGGGGATGAACTCCTGCGGATAGCGGAACTCGAAGCCCGGGTAGTGGCAGATCATCGCGCGGAGATATACCTCGGAGGCGGTCGCCACGCCGGTGTTCTTGACCCGTGCGAAGACGAAATTGTCTTGGTTGCGGACCGCGTTCTGATGCGGCGGCGCCGCGCCATAGGCCAGGGCCGGGACCGGATCGTCGCTGGCGCGCACCCAGATATCGGGGCTCGCCGCGTGCCAGCCCGGGCTCGGCACCGCGCCGGTGTCGCCCAGGTTCTCGCGCACGACCACGTCCGAGGCGAAGGCCCCGTCGCGGGCCGAGATCACCGCCGCGTCCACGTCGACGCGACCGTAGCCGTACCACTGGCTGAACTCGTTCACGCCGTCGCCGTCATTGTCGACATATTGCCCGATCGGATCGGTGTTGCCCGCGTCGATCCGGACCGCGGTGGTCCTAAGGATCTCGCGCACCTGCACCCAGTTGAGCGTCGGATCGGTCGAGAGCACCAGCGCCGCCGCGCCCGCGATGGTCGGCGAGGCATGGGACGTGCCGCCGAAGGTCGCATCGTAATCGTTCGCGGTCGCGGGAGCGGGTGCGACCGCGCCGTTCATCGCGCCGGTGCCGACGCGCACGGTCGACACGGTCGGATCGACAAGCCCGGTGCCGGGCGCGTAGCAGGTGTGGCTCGGAGCGACGATGTCCATCTCCGGCCCCCACGGGCTGTAGAAGGCGCGCCGGTCCGTGGTCGCGGTCAGGTTCGTGGTGTTGCCGTTGGGGTCGGCATGCGAAGAGGTCACCGGGCTCGTCGGATTGGCCCCGATGCTCGCACCCACCGCGATGGTCCGCTCATAGGCCGCGAAGCGGCGGATATTGCTGAATTGCTGATAACCGAGATTCCCCGTCGAGAAGGTTGTGACGCAGCCGCGTCCGCCGCGCCCGTAGACGGTCAGGAAATCGAGACCGTCGCGCAGCGCGTTGGACAAGGCGGCGTTCAGCGACCCCCAGGAATTGGCGATCACATCCGCGGGCTGGCTCGGCAGCGCCGGAAATCCGGGGGTGGTGTTGCCGGTATTGAAGCCTGCGGCCCAGATGAAGGCGTCGGCCATCTCGATGCCCGTTGCCGGGCTTGGCAGACGCGCGCCAATCAGGCGACAGTTGGGGGCGACACCGGCGATCCCGAGCGTGTTGGAGAACGCCGCCGTGGCGGTGCCCGCGACCTGGGTGCCGTGATCTCCACCGAGCCCGGCCACGGTCTGGGCGGTCATCGTGCGAAAATTGAACGAGGTCAGGAGCTTCGAGGTCCCGTCGGTCAGGTTCGCCGTGAGATCGGGATGGTTGGGCGTCACCCCGTCGGGATCGAAAACCGCGATGCAGATATCGGGCCGCCCACCACGGAGGCTCACCGCGATATCGTCGAGCGTGTCCCAGGCCTCGTCGGCATTGATGAGCGGCAGGTGGGTCTGGAGACCGTAGAGCGGGTCATTGGGCGTGAAGGCGTCGAGCTCGAGAACCTGCAGCACCTGCGGCTCGGCATACTCGACCTCGCGCAGGGAGCCGAGCTTGGCGGCCAGTTCGAGGATGTCGTAATCGGGGCTCCCGGCCCGCTCGGCCAGAACCGAGTTCCCGGCATAGGTGACGGTGCGCAGTGCGCGCAGCCCGAACTCGCGCAGGATCTTCTGGACCCGGTCGTCGCCCACATCGCCGGTGAAGCGGATGAGGATCTGGTTGGTGAGGCCCTGAAGCGGCGTCTCCTTGCCGCGCGCGATCACCGCGCCGGGGATGACCTCGACGCCCGAGCGCCGCATGCGGCTCACCAGCCCGTCGATCTGCTGACCGGCATCGCCGAGACCCGATTGCAGCTTCACCAGCGCGAAATCGCTGTCCTTTCCGTTCTCGCCCGGCATCTCCAGCCGTTCGAGCCCGAACTCGTCCAGGATCTTGTCGAGCGCCATTTCGCTGTCTTCGCCGTCGCGGATCGCCAGGAGAATGGCGTCGTCGCGGCCCCGGAAGAACACCGGGCCGTCCGCGCTCGGGTAGGACAGATCGCCCTGCCCGCCCAGCGACACCAGCTCGGAGTTCGGGCCGGGCGACACGCGGATCTCGCGCTCATGCGCCTCGAGCGCGCCGTCCGCCGGTTTGACGGTGAGCGTGTAGCGCCCCGGCGCGATGTCGCGGGCCTGGTAGACGCCCTTGGCGGTCTCCTCGAGCGTGAAGCGGCTGTCGCGCGCCGAGACCTCGACGGCGGCGCCGGAGACGGGTGCGAGATCGGGATCGCTGCAGAAGACCTGCAGAAATGCGGATTTGGTCATCGAAGACTCCTTGGATCAATACCGACCGGCCAAGCCGGTCTGCTTGAACGAAAACAAGATTAAGAAACAACGGCGCTGAGTGTGCGCCGGGGGAGTTGACCGCATCGGCGTCAACCCAGCGTCAACGCTAAAACGCGCCTTGGAAATGGATGCGCGGGCCCATCAAGCGGCCCGCATTTCGTCCGCGTTTACAGTTGCATAGAAGGTCGTCGGTGACTGCGTTCGTCCGTCTCGAATACTGCGCGCAGAACCGACGTTGCCGGTCTCACATCAGCAGTTCGGGCAGGAAGAGCGACAGCGCCGGGAAGGCCACGAGAAGCGCGATCCGCACCGCATCGGCTGCGAGAAACGGCACGACGCCTGCGGCCACGGTCTCGAATTTCAGGCCGTCCACGGAACTGGCGATCACATAGAGATTCATACCCAAGGGCGGCGTGATCAGCCCGATCTCGACGACCGAGACCACCAGCACGCCGAACCAGATCGGGTCGATCCCGAGGTCCAGGATGATCGGGAAGACCAGCGGCAGGGTGATGAGCATCATCGACAGGCTGTCGAGGAAACACCCCAGTATCACGTAGATCAGGAGGATCAGGATGATCACGCCCGTCGGCCCGAGGCCCAGCGCCCCGATCCAGTCGACGATGATGCGCGGCAGGGTCGAGGTCTCGATGAAGAACTGCAGGACCGACGTGCCGATCAGGATCATGAAGAGCATGCCCGTGGTCGAGGCGGTCTCGATCAGCGCCTCGCGCCAGACCGTGCGCGTCAGCGCGCCGCGCAGCGCGGCCAGCACGATGGCGCCGAACGCGCCCACCGCCGCCGCCTCGGTCGGAGAGAAGACGCCGAGATAGATGCCGCCCATGACCAGCGCGAAGAGACCGAGGATCGGCGCCATGTCACGCAGGGCGCTTCCGGTGCTCTCGGTCTCGGTGCGCTCGGCGGCGGGCGCAAGATCGGGACGCAGCGTCGCGATCAGGGTGACGGCGCCGATATAGAGAAGCGCGGCGAGGATGCCGGGGATCATGCCCGCAAGGAACATCCGGCCGATGGATTGCTCGGTCAGAAGCGCGAAGATCACCATGATGATCGAGGGCGGGATCAGGATGCCGAGCGTGCCTCCGGCGGCCAACGCGCCCGAGGTCAGGCGCCGGTCATAGCCGATGGCGGTCATCTCGGGGACCGCCACGCGCGACATGGTGGCCGCCGTCGCAAGGCTCGATCCGCAGACCGCCCCGAAAAGCGCGCAGGCGCCGATGGTGGCCGACGCGAGCCCGCCGCGCCAATGGCCGATCAGCGAATGCAGCGAGCGGTAGAGCGCGGCGGAGAGCCCCGCGCGGGACGCAAACGCCCCCATCATGACGAAGAGCGGGATCACCGAGAGCGCGTAGCTCGACGAGGTGACGAAGGGCTGCGAGCCCAGCACGAACCCGAGGCTGAACCAGCCGTTCAGATAGACGCCGCCGACGATGCCGACCGTTCCCATCGCGATGGCCACGGGGACGCGCAGCGCGATCAGCACCAGAAGGGCGATCAGCCCGACAACGCCTGTAAGGGGGGCGGACATGGCTCAGCCCTCCCTGCCGAAGGACGTCCGGGCGATCAGCCAGAGATTGACCAGCGCGGCGAGCGCGAGGCCGAGGACCAAGGGCAGCCAGTAGAACACCATCGGGATGCCGATGGACTGGCTCCGGTCGCCATAGCCCCATTCGCGCAGCATCTGCTCGGCGCCGAACCAGGCCGCGCCCGCGAGAAACGCGAAGGCCAGGAGCGCGGCGAAGATCGTCAGGGCACGCTGGGTGCCTTTGGACATCTTCTCGGTGAAGACGTCGATGGCGACATGCTGGTCGGCGGCGAAGCCGTAGGGGATCGCCAGAAGCGCGCCGATCATCGTGCAGAGCGTGACGATATCGGTCAGCCCCGGCACGGTGAGACCGCTGACCGACCGCAAGGCGATGTCGATCACGGTCAGAAGCACCGCCGCGAGGAACGCCATAGTCCCGGCGATAGCGAGCAGGAAGGTCGCGCGTTTCATGAGAAATCCCGGATCATGAGAGCACCGGGCGGCGCGCCGCGTCGCCCGGTGGAAAGCCCGTCAGCGGGCGGTCACTCGCACCCGGCCACGGCCTCGCGGATCGCGGCATACGTCGCCTTCGCCTCGTCCTCGGACATGTCGGACTCGTTGGCGAGGTAATTGTCGATCACCGGCGTCAGCCGCTCGCGCCAGGTCTCGCGCTCTTCGTCGGAGACCGGGATGATCTCGTTCCCGGCCTCTTTGGCGGCGTCGATCGCCTCCTGGTCGGTCTCGGCCCACCAGCGGCCCCAGTTCGAGAAGACCTCGTCGCTGACCTCGTCGATCACCTGCTGAACGTCCTCGGGCAGGCTGTCGAACTTGCGCTGGTTCATGACGATATACATCGCCACCGGGTTGATGCCGGCGTCGATATGGTAGCCCAGCACCTCGTGCAGCTTGAAGGCACCGACCGGACCCCAGGGCATGATATTGCCGTCGACGACGCCACGCTCGACGCTCTCGTAGATCTCCGTGGGCGGCATGCCCACGGGCGTCGCGCCGATCTCCTCGAGCATCGCGGTGATCGCCGGGGTGGGCGTGCGGATGCGCATGCCCGCGAGATCGTCTAGGCTCGCGACCTTCTCGCGGGTATGCGCGCCGCTCGGCTCGGTCACGGTGAGATAGAGCACCTTGGTGTCCGGGTAGTCGGAGGCGAGGTCGTCCTTCATCGCCATCATCGCGCAGGTGCCGACCTCGGAATCCGGGACAGTGAAGGGCAGCTCCACCAGCACCGATTTCGGATGGCGACCGCGCGGGATCGCCGGGATGCCGACCGAGACGTCGACCACACCGGCCCGGGCCTGGTCGAACTGCTTGGTCGCATCGCCCAGCGCCGAGCCTGCCGGGAAGAGCGTGAACTTCACGCGGCCCTCGGTACGCTTCTCGATCTCGTCCGCCCAGGGCTGCATCGCCAGCGTGTTGATGAAATGGGTCGACGGGAACATCGACGACATCTTCATGTCGAACTCCTGTGCGGTGGTGGCCGAAGCGGCCAGCGCCAGCACGGATGCGGTGATAAATGTCTTCATGGGTCTCCTCCCCTTATGATCGCTTTTGTCGCCCGTCAGCGCGCCTCTTCAGGCCAGTGCACGAGCTTCGATTTGTAATCGGTGCGCGGCAGCGTCCCGGCCTCGACGAGGTCGATCCGGCTGGTGAAGACCAGCGTGTCGCGCAGCGCTTTCTTGATCTTCTCGGCGAGGCCCGCATCGGCGCTGACGCCCTCGGCCAGCTCCACCTTGATCGGCACCGGCGGCTCCTGCTTGACGCTGCGCGCGGGCGGGCAGATCGCGATCACACCGGTGACGTCGGGCGCGAACTCGGCCACGACCTCGCGCACGGCGGTCGGAAAGACGTTCACGCCGCGCACGATGAGCATGTCATCGGTCCGCCCGATGCAGCGCACGCGCGGCGCGGTGCGCCCGCACGAGCAGGCGCCGGTGCGCACCACGACATGGTCGCGGCTGCGGAAGCGCAGAACCGGAGCGGATTGGTGGCGCAGATGCGTGTAGACCAGCTCGCCCTCGGCGCCGTCCTCCCAGGGGATCGTCTTGCCGGTCGCGGGGTCGATCAGCTCGGGATGAACGAAGCCGCGCCCCGAGAAATGCATCCCGTGCTGCGCCTCGCACTCGCCCCAGAGCGACACCGAGACATCACCGATGCCCATCGCCTCGGTGACCTTGGCGCCCCAGGCGCTTTCGATCCGCGCCCGCAAGGCAGGCTCGCCGCCGCCGGGCTCTCCCGCCACGAGGATGCGTTTCACCGTCGAGTTCGGCAGGTCCATGCCGCGCTCCTCGCCCCATTCAGCGAGGTAAAGCGCATAGGACGGCGTGCAGGCCAAGACGTCCGGCTTCAGCAGGCGCACCGCCGCCATGAGGCGTTCGGTATTGCCCGCGCCCACCGGGATATGCGTGAAGCCCAGCGCCGCGAAGGTGTCGAGCGTGACGCCTGCCACGAAAGGCCCGGCATTGTAGGTCGACACGATCCGATGCCCGCGCCGCGCGCCCGAGGCCGAGTAGGAGCGGCTCGAGATCGCCAGCCAATCGGCCACGTCGCGATCGGTCAGCGGGATGTAGCTGGGCGTCCCCGTGGTCCCGGAGGTCGAGTAGATCCGCGCCACGTCCGACATCGGGGCAGCAAGATGGCCGCCGACCGGGTTGTCCTCGGTGCGGGTCTCGCGAAGCTCGTCCTTCGTGGTGAACGGCAGGGCCGAGATGTCCGCCAGCCCCCCAACCGCGGCGGCGTCGGCAAAGCCCGCCTCGCGCAGTTTGGCTGCGTAAAAGGAGGAGGTCTCGAAGAGATAGGCGATCTGCGCGCGGTAGGCCTCGTCATCGGCCTCTTGCTGCGCCGACCAGTCTAGGCGTTCGACGGCGTCCCGCATCACGCACCCTCCCCGTCATAGCTCACGGCCTCTTCGGCGTGATGCGCCATGTAGAAGCCGATCGGGCGCTCCTTCTCTTCGGCGAGATGGGCCAGAAGGCTCGCGGTCCGCGCGAGGATCGGCACGCCCTTGAGGATCGCGCGGGGAAAATCCAGATCGAGCAGCACCGCGGCGATGGCCATCGACACGTTGAGGGTCAGGGGCTTGCCCCAGGCCTCGTGCACCGCGGCGCGCGTCGCCTTGGCGAGCGCCACGTTCTGTCCGGCGACGCCGCGCGCTTCGGCCAGTTCGAAGATCCGCTCTGCCCGCGGGTCGAGCGGCTTGTGCACCGGGTGCCCGAAGCCCGGCACCTTGTCGCCCCGGGCCCGCATTTCGGCAATCATCCCGGGCAGCGCCTCTTCGCCCGCCTCGGAGGCCTTCGCGAGAAACGCGCCGCAGGCTTCCGCGGTCCCGAGGATCACCGACCCGCAGCCGAGGATCCCTGCGGCCACGGCGCCCTGAAGGCAGTCCGGATCGGCGGCCAGCGTCATCCGCGCCACCTGGTTCGTCGGCACGAGCCCGTGTTCGGCGATGGCGACCAAGAGAAGATCGAGAAACTCCGTCTCCGTCGCGGAAGGCTCGCGCCCGGTTGAGAGCAGGAAGAAATAGGCGGAGAAGCTGAGGCGCCCCATCACGTCGCCGGTCAGATCCTTGCCCCGCACGGTGATCGTGTCGGCATCCGCCGTGCTGATGGCGGTCGCGCCGCCCCCTGCCTTGCCGATCATCATCAGATTGCCCTCCACTTTGTCACTCATAATTGTCCGACAATATTGGCGTTGTCAAGCGCTGACGTTCGCAGTAAAGTTTCCGGGGCCAACAGATGAGGGATGATTGGTGGACAACGCGGTGCATGGCGCGAAAGGGCTGAACGTGGCCGAAACTCTGCGCGGCGCGATCCAGACCGGACGCTATGTGCCGGGCCAGCGCCTGGTCGAGGCCGACCTCACCCGCGAGATGGGCGTCAGCCGCTCGCTCCTGCGCGAGGCCTTCCGGCTCTTATCCGCCGAGGGGCTGGTCGAGACGGTCCCGAACCGCGGCGCTCTGGTCAAACGCCTGTCGCTGACCGAGGCGCTGGAGCTCTTCCAGATCCGGATGGAGCTCGAAGCGCTTGCCGCCCGCCTCGCGGCCGACCGCGCCCGGAACCCGGCTGTTCTCGCCCGCTTCGAGGACGACACCACCGAGATCTGGTCGGACAGCCCGCGCCTCTCCGCCGCCGCCTACATTGCCGAGAACGAGCGCTTCCACGCCGCCGTCTTCCGCGCGTCGGGCAACAGCCAGCTGCGCAAGCTAAACCGCCAGTTGCAGCTGTCGCTGATCATGGCGCAGATCGCGTCCTCCATGACGCCCGAGATCATCGCCGCCTCAATTGCCGAGCATCGCGACATCGCGCGCGCGATCCGGGCCGGAGACAGCGCCGACGCCGATCAGGGCGCGCGCGATCACCTGAACCGCGCCCGGACATTCATCGAGACGATGCCGGGCGACGTGTTTCGCCGGGAAGACGAGGCGTAGACGCCGACCGACGCCGCGACCGGGCCTTCGCGCCAAGCGCGGCGAGGTCTTCACCCTGCGCGCCCGTGAGCGATCCCACCAGACAGTTTTACGACCTCACCCATTCCCGACCGCATATGGCTTTGGTAACATTGACGAATGTGGAAGCAGCTTCTTCCCATTTCGGCCCTTCTCTTCGGATCCGCCCTGCTTCTCTTCGCGGGCGGCATCCACAGCATCATCCTGCCCGTCCGCGGCTCGGCCGAGGGGTTTTCCGCAAGCGCGCTCGGTCTTCTCGGCACCGGCTGGGCGCTTGGATATGTCGCAGGCTGCCTGATCGTCCCGAGGCTCGTCGGCGCGGTCGGCCATATCCGCATCTTCGGCGTGATGTGCGCCTTTGCCGCCGTGTCGCTCCTGCTGCAGGCCATCGTCGTGGCGCCCTGGGTCTGGGTCCCGGTCAGGGGCCTCTCGGGCTTCTGCTTTGCGGGCGCCGCGATGATCGTCGAATCCTGGCTGAACGACCGTGCGCAGCCCGAGACGCGGGGCAAGATCTTCGGCATCTACACCACCGTCAATCTCGCCGCGGTGACCGCCGGGCAGATGTCGATCTCGCTCGGGGATGCCTCCGGTTTCACCTTCTTCGCGATCGGCGCGATGGTCTACTGCCTGGCGCTTGTCCCGACGGCGCTCTCGACCTCGGCCTCGCCCGCGCCGCTCACCTCGGTGCGCCTCGATCCCGGAGCGCTCTGGCGCAATTCTCCGGTCGCGGTCGCCGCCGTGTTCCTGGTCGGCATCTCCAACGCCTCCTTCGGAACGCTCGCTGCCGTCTATGCCGACCGCATCGGCCTGGCGCTGACCGCGATTGCGCTATTCGCCAGCATCCCCGTGCTGTCGGGTGCCTTGGCGCAGGTGCCCATCGGCTTTGCGAGCGACCGTCTGGACCGGCGCAAGGTGCTGGTGGCGACCGCCGCCATCGCGCTGTCCGCCGACATCGCCTTCGTGACGCTGGCGCCAGAGGGCCGGATGCTGAACCTCGCGCTCGTGGCTGTCTTCGGCGCGGCGATCTACGCGATGTATCCGATCATCGTCGCCCATGCGAATGACCACGCGCCGACGGGCACGTCGATCCAGGTGTCGGGGGGCCTTCTGATGGTGTTCGGCATCGGGTCGATCATCGGCCCGCTTCTGGCCGGTCTCCTGATGTCCCGCGTGGGACCGCAGGGGCTCTTCATGACCACGATCAGCGCGCATATCCTGATGATCGGCTTCACGCTCTGGCGCATTGCCCGCCGCGAGGCCGTGCCCAAGGCCGAGAAGGCCGCGTTCCAGATGGCCCTGCCCGCGCGCGTCGCCACGCCGGAAACCGCCGCCCTCGCGGTCGGAGCGACGGAAGACCGACCCCTCGGCGAGGAGCTGCCCGGAACCGTTCCGCATCAGAGGCCTCAGTCGGACAGCGGCGAGACACGCGCCCACTAGCGCCGCACGCCCCCGTCGCGGCGCAGGCCGGAGCGTCCGGGCTCAGCCTCCTGTGCGCGAAAGCACAACGAAGCAGATCACCGCGAGGATCGCCGAGACCGTCTGCCAGAACCGCTCGGGATTGCGCTCGGCAAGCGGCACGTGGCGCGCGGCGCGATATCCCGCCCCCGGTCGGGCCAGATCAGCGGTCAGTTCGCTGAGCGCGTCGTAGCGCCGGAGCGGGTCGGGATGCACCGCCCGCCGCAGGGCGGTGTCGATCCAGTCGGGCACGCCGCTCGTGTCGTCGCGGGCCGAACGGTAGCGGAGCCGCCGCTGATCGGCGCGCGACTGGATGCGCGCCACCTCGGCCCCGTAGGGCAGCCGACCGGTCAGCATCTCGTAGGCGATCACGCCCAGCGCATATTGATCGGAGCGCCACGAGACGATGTCGCCCGAGAGGTATTCCGGCGCGGTGTACTGGAAGGTGCCGGGCATCTCGCCCAGAAGGCCCGGCGCTGCCTCTTCGACGCCCGCCACCCGGACCGAGCCGAGATCGACGATCCGCAGGGTGCCGTCGCGATCGATCAGGATGTTCTCTGGCCGCAGGTCCTGGTGGATCATCTCGCGCCGATGCAATGCCCTGAGACCCGCCGCGGTTTGCGAGACGATGTCGCGGACCTGATCGAGCGTCGGCCTGGGGTGGTCCGTCATCCACTGGCGCAGGCTCACCCCGTCGATCCAGGCGCTCACGGCATAGAAGCTGGTGCGGTCGGCGGGCGCGTCGGCGGCGGAGAGAAGATGCGGAGAGGCGGCGCGCCGGGCGACCCATTCCTCCATCGCGAAGCGGCGCCGCGCGGCGGGGTCCCCGAGGATGTCGCTCCCGGGGATCTTGATCGCGACGCGCGCGCCATCAGGGGCTTCGGCGAGGAACACGTGGCTGCGGGCACTGGCATGGACCTGCCGGATGATCCGGAACCCGTCGAGCCTGTCCCCTGCCCCGGGCAGGCTCGGCGCGGGGCGCTCTGCGAGATCGGGAACGAACTCCATGCTCTCGGGCAGGCCGTCGACGCGCAGGATCTGGACGGTGAGATTGTCGCCGCTGCCCCGCGCCAGCGCCGTCTCGGCGAGGCTCCGGGCCGCGCTGTCCAGATCGGCCTCGGCGAGCGCGCGCGCGACGTCGCGACCGTCGACATGCTCGTGGATGCCGTCGGTGGTCAGAAGGAAGACGTCGCCCTGCGCGAGAGGCACGCGGCGGCAATCGATCTCGAGATCCGGCGCCGCTCCGAGGGCGCGGCCGAGATAGCTTTCGGTCGCGGACAGCGTGACGCGGTGGTCCTGCGTCAGCGGCTCGAGCGCCGTGCCCACAAGCCGCGTCACCCGGCTGTCCCCGACATTGAAGACATGCGCCTCGCGCCCCTTGAGGATCAGCGCCGCGAGCGTAGTCACGCGACCGGCATTGATGTCGCCGACCGAGGTGTTCTGCCCGTGAAGCCAGGCATTGGTCGCCGCGATCACGCGGCTGGCCGCGCTGCGCACGCTCCAGCTGTCGGGCGTGGCGTAGTAATCCGTCAGTAGGCTTTTGACCGCCGTCTCGGCCGCCTCGCCGCTGACCGCGCTGGTGCTGATGCCGTCGGCGACAGCGAGCGCGATGCCCTTCAAACGCAGCTCGGCGCCGGTCGGGACCATGGCGCCGTGAAAATCCTGATTGAGAGGCTTTGCTCCGGCCGAGGAAAACTGGCCGATGGAGACCGCAAGCTCGGTCACGCCCCGACTGTCTTTCGGCATATGCGCACCTCTCAGAAAAGGACGGGCCCCGCCTGAGCGGGACCCGGTCGGTCGCTCATTCGGCGGGCATGGACGAGAAGTCGTCATTGCGCGACAGCGCCGCGTTGCGCTTGGGCGACTCGCGGAAGTGGGTCATGTAGATCATGCCGCCCACAAAGGTCAGGCCGCCCACGAGGTTGCCGAGGATCACCGGGATCTCGTTGTAGGCGAGATAGTCGAACCAAGTGAAATTGCCGCCCAGCATGATGCCCGAGGGGAAGAGGAACATGTTCACGATGGAATGCTCGAAGCCCAGGTAGAAGAACACCAGGATCGGCATCCACATCGCCATGATCTTGCCCGAGACCGAGTTCGACATCATCGCTGCGACGACGCCGGTCGAGACCATCCAGTTGCACATGACCGCGCGCACGAACACGGTCAGCATGCCCGCGGCGCCCGCAGCGGCATAGCCCACGGTCCGGCTCTCGCCGATCACGCCGATCTTCTGGCCGACGGCGTTGGGCTCCTGGCTGAAGCCCATGGTGAAGATGATCGCCATCATGACGGCGGTGGTCATCGCGCCCGCGAAGTTGCCGACGAAGACGAGGCCCCAGTTGCGGAAGACGCCGCCCCAGCTCACGCCCGGCCGCTTGGCCAGAAGCGCCAGCGGCGCCAGGGTGAAGACGCCGGTCAGAAGGTCGAAGCCCAGGAGGTAGAGCATGCAGAAGCCCACCGGGAAGAGCAGCGAGGCCACGAGGAAATTGCCGGTATTGACCGCGATGGTGACGGCG
The DNA here is from genome assembly GCF_042679605.1 of Litorisediminicola beolgyonensis. Lineage (NCBI taxonomy): Bacteria > Pseudomonadati > Pseudomonadota > Alphaproteobacteria > Rhodobacterales > Paracoccaceae > Litorisediminicola > Litorisediminicola beolgyonensis. Next base: position 17,792 of record NZ_JBHTMU010000022.1, on the reverse strand, counting down.
AAGGCCGCCGCAAGCGCGAGGATCGCCCCGGCCATGTAGGCGCGGATCAGCGTGTCCTTGGTCGACATGAAGACTTTGGATTCACCGGCATCGACCATCTTGGCCGCGAATTCCTTGGGAGTGATATACGACATCGCGTATTCCTTTCAGGAGAGTTCGGAGCCTGTGATCAGGCGCCAGGGTGGAGTTGGAGGTAGATGTCCCGGCCCTCGAGCCGGACGGGATAGGTGGCGGTCCGCCCCTCGTCGGCGCCTTCGGCGGCACCGGTCGAAAGCGAGATCACCCAGTTGTGCAGGGGGCACGTGACGCATCCGTCATGCACGATCCCCTGGCTCAGGGGCCCGTTCTTGTGCGGGCATCGGTCTTCGAGCGCGAAGACCCTGTCATCGGCGGTCCGGAACACGGCGATCGTCGTCTCGCCCGAGAGCACGCAGCGCGCGCCTTGCTGCGGAATGTCGTCGATGGAGCCGATGAGGCGCCAACCGAGATCGGTGGACGAGAGCGAGACATTCATTCTGCGGGCTCCATCGCCATCGGCGCGCCGAGGACGGCCATCGGTTTGAACTCGTGCTTGTCCACGCCCGAGACGCGCTCGGACCAGGGGTCGGTCTGGCTGAAGGTCTGGGAGAGGACGAAGCGGTCGTAATGGGCGCGGCGCTGGTCGAGATCGTCGAAGACCGCCGCCTTCACGGTGTCGTAGCCGACCCGCGCCGCCCATTTGTAAATGCGTTCGAGATAGAAGCCCTGCTCGCGATACATCTGGGTGAGCGCGCCGCAGAGCTCGATCACCTCCTCTTCGGTCTTCACCAGCCCGAGCGAGGTCGTGCCCAGGATGTGCAGGCCCGCCGCGCCGCCATAGACGATCTCGAAGCCGCTCTCGACGCAGACGACACCGATATCCTTGCAGGTCGCCTCGGCGCAGTTGCGCGGGCAGCCCGAGACCGCGAGCTTGACCTTGGCCGGGGTCCAGGAGCCCCAAAGGAATTTCTCGAGCTTGATGCCGAGCCCGGTGGAATCCTGTGTGCCGAACCGGCACCAGGTCGAGCCGACGCAGGTCTTCACGGTCCGAAGACCCTTGGCATAGGCATGCCCCGAGACCAGACCGGCGGCGTTCAGGTCGGCCCAGACCGCGGGCAGATCCTCCTTGCGCACCCCCAGAAGGTCGATCCGCTGGCCGCCGGTCACCTTGACGTCCGGGATCGCGAACTTGTCGACCACATCGGCGATGGCGCGCAGCTCGTCCGACGAGGTCATGCCGCCCCACATCCGCGGCACGACCGAATAGGTCCCGTCCTTCTGGATATTGGCGTGGACGCGCTCGTTGATGAACCGGCTCTGCTGGTCGTCGACATACACGCCGGGCCAGTCGCTCAGCAGGTAGTAGTTCAGCGCGGGGCGGCACTTGGCGCAGCCCTGGGCGGTTGTCCACTCCAGCTCCTGCATGACCGCGGGGATGGATTTCAGGCCCTTGGCCTTGATCAGGCGGCGCACCTCGCCATGGCCGAGATCGGTGCAGCCGCACATGCCCTCGGCCTTTTTCTCGAACCCGTCGCCGAGCGTCAGCGCCAGCACGCCCTCCACGAGCCCCGAGCAGGTCCCGCAGGACGCGCTGGCCTTGGTCTGCGCCCGGACCTCGGACAGCGAGGTCAGGCCCTTTTCGATGATCGCCTTGACGATCCGGCCCTTGCAGACGCCGTTGCAGCCGCAGATCTCGGCGTCGTCGGAGAGGTTGGCAACCGCCGCGAGCGGGTCGGAGGCGGTGCCGCCCTGATAGGCCTGCCCGAAGATCAGCGTATCGCGACAGGCGCTGACATCCTCGCCGGATTTCAGGAGCTCGTTATACCAGGCGCCGTCGGCGACATCGCCATAGAGCACGGCGCCCATGACCCTGTTGCCCTGCAGGACGACGCGGCGATAGCTGCCGCGCGCCGCATCGCGCAGCACCACGTCTTCGCGGTCGGGGCCGTCCGAGAAATCGCCCACGGAATAGAGATTGATCCCGGTGACCTTCAGCTTGGTCGGTGTCTCCGCATGGGCGAAGCGTGCCTCGGCCCCCGTCAGCGTCGCCGCCGCGACCCGGGCCATCTGGTAGAGCGGCGCCACAAGCCCGTAGACCCGGCCATCCACCTCGGTGCATTCGCCGACCGACAGGATATCCGGGTCCGAGGTCCGCATCGCACCATCGGTGACGATCCCGCGACCGGTCTCGAGCCCTGCCTCCTCAGCGAGCGCGATGCTCGGGCGGATGCCCACGGCCATGACCACCAGCGCGGCGTCGATCCAGGTTCCGTCCTCGAGCTCGACCGCCTCGACGGCGGTGTCTCCGAGGATGGCCTTGGTGTTCGCACCGCAGCGCACCTCGACCCCGCGCCGTTCGAGCTCGGCCTGCAGGAGGTATCCGGCCGCGGCGTCGAGCTGGCGCTCCATCAGGGTCGGCATCAGGTGCAGCACGGTGACGTCCATGCCCTGCGCCTTGAGCCCCGCCGCGGCTTCGAGCCCCAGGAGGCCGCCGCCGATCACGACCGCCCTGCCCCCCTTTGCCGCCGCCGCGGTCATCGCCGCGACATCGTCGAGATCGCGATAGGCGACGACGCCGGGAAGATCGTGGCCGGGAACCGGGATGATGAAGGGCGACGAGCCGGTGGCGAAGACGAGCTTGTCGTAGCGGGCGGTGATCCCGCTGGCCCCGGTCACGGTCCTGGCCGCGCGGTCCACGGCGACGACCTTTTCGCCGCGATGGAGGGTCACCTTGTTCCGGGCGTACCAGGCGTCGTCATGGATGACGATGTCCTCGAAGCGCTTCTCGCCCGACAGGACCGGCGACAGCATGATGCGGTCGTAATTGACCCGCGGTTCGGCGTTGAAGATCGTGACGTCGAAGGCGGCGTTCGCCTCGAACAGGTGCTCGAGCATGCGCCCAGGCGCCATGCCGTTGCCGATGATGATGAGCTTCTGCCGTGTCATGGCATCCTCCGGCTCGTTGGTGCGGAACCGGGAGGACCGGGCCGCGGCGGTTTCTGTCAGGGAGGACCGGATGCCATGGGGCAACGCACTCTCCCGCGATCTGAACTGTCAGAGCGTCGAGCAGCGTCGTTGCTGCGTGGCACAAGGCCGATGTGACTGAAATCGCCGCGCCGTTGCGGCTGGAGTGAGGCGCTCGGGCCTCGCTTAAAGATGCGGTATCCGGGAATGTATCAGCGGCGCAATTTCTTTTTTGTCTTCGCGTCCGTTTTCACGCCATCGGACAGAGAGTGCCTGTCGCCTAAGCAGAGTCCACGCGGATTTCGGCGGGTTTGCCCAAGGCATGAGCGAAGAAAGGCGCGCGTCGCCCTTGCCGGGTTTGGCACGCGCGCTAACGGGTCGCGTCCCATCCGGCGTGTCACTAGCGTGAAGACGACTCAGGGCGTCGTGACGGGGGCGTCCGACCGGGAATCGGGGCTCGCGCCGAGCAGAATCGACAGTGTGCGGGGATGGGCGAGTACGGAATCGGCCAGGCTGAGCCGGTCAAGCGATTGATGGAAGGCGTCTTTTGCCTCCTTGAGACCACGGACCAGCCCGCAGGCCCCGGCAAGGATGCAGCTTGAGCAATCGACCAGGGGATCATCGCCCTCCATGAACCTGGCAATCTGCCCGATCCGGATCTCCGCCGCTGGCCGGGCGAGCCTCACCCCGCCGGACCGGCCCCTTGTGCTCTTGAGGAACCCGCCATCGACGAGCTGGGTCACCACTTTCATCAGGTTGCTTTGCGACACACCATGGGCGCGGGTGATCTCGGAGATCGGCACGACCCGGTCCTGATGCGCGCCGAGATAGAGGCAGACGCGAAGCGCGTAATCCGTGAATTTGGACAGATTCATCGGGACCTCGCGCGTTCAACCGGCCGCCACATGCGGAAACGCTTCAAACTTCACGCATGATTTATCGCAGGTCAAGGCTCCTGTGCATGTTACATGGCAACGCCGCCAGAGCGGCCAACCCGCACAGCTCGCGGATGTGTCGAAAAAGGCCCGCGCTCCGGTTCGGAAGCGCGGGCCCGATAGCCTCAGGCCTCCGTGCCCATGGGCAGGTGCCTGCGGCGCTCGCCCGTGGCGGCGAAGAGCGCGTTGGCGATGGCCGGTGACACCGGCGGCACGCCTGGCTCGCCGACGCCGGTGGCGTGAACCGAGAACGGGTGCGGCACGATATGGGTGACCACGGTCGGGAAGTTGTCCGACCGCACGACATCGTAGTCGTAGAAGTTCGACTGCACGACCGCGCCATCCTGGAAGGTGATCCCGGAATGCAGCGCCACGGTCATGCCCATCACCGCCGCGCCCTGCATCTGGCTTTCGATGCGCTCGGGGTTGGCCGCGAAGCCGCAATCGATGGCAAGATGCATCTCGGGCACGGTGATGCGGCCCTCCACCAGCTTCACCTTGGCCGCGCAGGCGACATAGGAGACGAAGCTGCGATGCACGGCGAGGCCGATGCCCTCGCCCTCGGGCAGCTCCTGGCCGTAGCCGATGCCGTCGGCGGCGACGTTCAGCACATGGGCAAGGCGCCCGGTGTCGATCGGGAACTCCTCCATCGGCTCGCCATAGTTCCAGAACTTCTCGGGCAGCCCCGCGGCCACCGGGTCAAGCTGGCGCGGCGCGCCGATCAGGTCGAGCCACATCTGTTTCTGGTCCCGGCCCAACTCCTCGGCCAGTTCGCCGACGAAAGAGCCGATGGCCCAGGCATGGGGAATGTTCGACACCGCCCGGAACCAGCCGATCCGCGTATGCGCGAAGGCCTTGCCGCTTTCGCAGCGGATATTGGCGATGTCGAAGGGCACGTCGGTCATTCCCATCGCCTGTTCGAGCGGCATGACATGGCCCTCGTCCGGCGCGAAGGTCGTCAGGATCGACGGCGCCACCGAGCGGTGGAGCCAGCCCGTCACCTTGTCCTCGTCGTCGAGCGCCACCTCGATCCGTTCGGCCGAGGTCGTGTGGTAGAAGGAGTGCCGGATGTCATCCTCGCGCGTCCATTGCACACGCACCGGCGCGCCGACCTCTTTCGACAGAAGCGCCGCCTCGGTCACGAAATCGGCCTTGGATTTCCGCCCGAACCCGCCGCCCAGAAGCGTCACGTTCACCGTCACCTGCGCGGGGTCCATGCCCAGCGCCTTCGCGGTATCGGTGCGAGTGGTATAGGGGCTCTGGACCGGCGCCCAGATCTCGAGCGTGTCGCCGGTATGGTTGGCGATCGCCGCCGGTGGCTCCATCGGGATATGCGCCATGTGGTTCTGCGTATAGGTCCGCGTGAAGGTCCGCGCCGCGCCTGCCATCGCCGCGTCGACATCGCCCTGCGTCCGCGCGGGCGTGCCCGGGCTTTCGGAGGTGGCGATCATCTCTTCCATGTAGGGCTCGGAATTATACGAGCCGTGCTCGCCGGCCTCCCATTCGATACTAAGCGCATCGCGGCCCTTCATCGCGGCAAAGGTGTTGGTCGCGACGACCGCGATTCCGCCGAGCGGCGCGAATTTCTGCGCCAGCCCGCCATAGGGCAGCTCATGCACGCTCTCGACGCCCGGAACCGCAAGCGCGTCGGTCGCATCATACGAGGCAGCCTTGCCCCCGACGACGGGCGGACGGGCGATCACCGCAACCTTCATCCCGTCGAGCACCACGTCGGCGCCGTAGACGGCTGTGCCCGTCGTGATGTCACGCAGGTCGGTGATCTGGACCTCGCCCTTGCCGATGTAGCGGAACTGGTCCTCGGTCTTGTAGGTTATCTCGTCGTGCTCCGGGACGGGCTGCGCCATGGCGGCCTCGGCCAGATCGCCGAAGCCCATGACCTGCCCCGCGGGGCCCTTGACCTCGTGCATCTCGACGGTGACCTGGTCGGGCTCGACGCCCCATTCGGCAGCCGCGGCGCGGGCCAGCATCGTGCGGACCGATCCGCCGATCTTGCGCGCCGCCTGGATGTGGTGGCGCATCGAGCGCGATCCGTCGGTGTCCTGGTTGCCGTAAGTCGGCTCGTCGCCCGGCGCCTGGACGATGGTCACGCGGTCCCAGTCGGCCTCCATCTCGTCGGCCATGACCATGGGCAGCGAGGTGCGGCTGCCGGTGCCCATCTCGGAGCGGTGGGCGATCAGCGTCACGGTGCCGTCGGCATCGATGGAGACGAAGACGAGCGGATCGTCGACGACGCCGTTGGGCATACCCGTCGCCCCGGTCGCGTAGACGTCGAAGGCGCGCGCGGGCATCGCGTAGGCGGCCAGCGCGAAGGCGCCGGTGGTGCCGAGGAACCCCCGGCGAGAGACCTTGGCGAGGCGCACGGTGTCGGAGACCGTTTCGGTCAGCGGTTCAAGATATTTCAGCATGGCTCAGCTCCCCGTGCTCGCAAGGCGGACCGCCGCGACGATGCGCTGGTAGCAGCCGCAGCGGCAGACATTGCCGGACATCGACGCGAGGATCTCCTCGTCGGTCGGCTTCGGGTTCTCGGCCAGGAGCGAGGCCGCCTGCATGATCTGGCCGGTCTGGCAAAAGCCGCATTGCGGCACGTTCAGATCGCGCCAGGCCACCTGCACGGCGTGGTTGCCGCTGGGGTCGAGACCCTCGATGGTGGTGACCGATCTGCCCTCGACATCCGCGAGCGTGAGCTGGCACGAGCGCTCGGCCTTGCCGTCGACATGCACGGTGCAGGACCCGCAGAGCCCGGCGCCGCAGCCGTATTTCGTTCCAGGCAGCCCCGCGATGTCGCGGATGGCCCAGAGAAGCGGCATGTCGGACGTTTCGGTGAACTCCATTTCGGAGCCGTTCAACATGACCTTTGTCATGATCCCTCCCTGAAAAGTTTTTTGTGGTTAGGTGCTTGGTGGTGAAAGCGGCACGCATGGCGCGCACCGGGGAATCAAAATTCTTAATCAGCTTAACACGATTTTCCGCGCATAGAGCCCGCCAAGCCATCTGAGAGTGCGCGCGCAACCGCACGCGCGCCCACGCGCGCGCCGAAGCGCCGCTTCAAACGAAACGCTTGTCTTCCTGTTTCGCCGATGCCGTCAGAGCGGGCGTCAGCCCGCTCCCGTCAGCGCCGGGGCACCAAGATCAGGCGCCCAAACGGCAGTAGAGACCGGCCGCGAGGCGCGCGCGTTCGACCAGGCTGTCGATCTCGATATGCTCGCCCAGCGTGTGCAGCCCCTGCCCGCGGACGCCGATGGAATCGAGCGTCGGCAGGCCGAGCGCGCCGGTGAAATTGCCGTCCGACCCGCCGCCCGCGGAGGCGGCGGACAGGTCGAAGCCAAGCTCCTTGCAGATGTCCTTGGCCATGTCGAAGAGCGCCATCGTGCCCGGCTGATCCGGCTCCCAGATCGGGCGGGTCACGCCGCGCTTCACCTCGAGCACCACGTCGCCCTCATCGGTGCCCAGCGCCAGCATCTTCGCCACGCCCTCGTCCAGAAGCTCCTGGGTCTTGGCCATGCTCAGCACCTCGGCATCGCAGACCGAGGAGACGCAGTTCACCCATGTGCCCGCGTTGAAGACGCCCACCGAAAAGGTGATGTCCTCGCCCGTCATGCCTTCGATCTCGGCGACCTTGCGCGCCATCGCCGCGATGGCCGAGCGGCCCTCGGAGAGCGCCCAGCCCGCGTGGCTGGGGCGGCCCCGTGTCTGAAGGTTGAACCGCGCGATCGCGTAGCGGCCGATCACCGCGCCGCCATCGGGACGCGCCGGTTCGGGAACGAGGATGTACTTGTGCCGCTTGGCCTCGGTCTCGATCAGGTCGCGCGTCGCGGGCGTGCCGATCTCCTCGTCCGGCGTGAAGAGCACGGTGATCGGCAGGGGCGTCTCGATCCCGGCGGCGAGAATTTTGCGGATCGCGTCGAGATAGACGTAGTTGCCGCCCTTCATGTCCATGAGACCGGGCCCGTAGCAAATCCCGCCCTCGCGGCGGAACGGCAGCACCTTGAGCGTGCCGAGCGGATGCACGGTATCGAGATGGCCGAGAAGGAGAATGCCGCCCTCGCCCTGACGGGGATGCGGGATCTCGGCGCGCAGGCTGTCGCCCAGCCCCATCCGGCCCGGGATACGCTCGGTCCGGGCGCCGAGTGCGGCGAGATCGTAATGCGCGACATCCATCATCCGGTTGACGGCCGCTGCGTCGAAGGTCGGGCTCTCGGTCTCGATCCAGGGGCGGAGGCCGTGGAGCATCTCCTCGGTGTCGAAGGGCAGCGAAAGCGGGTCGGCGGTCATGGGCAGTCTCCTATTGGTCCCGGACGAGCAGCGCGGTCCGGGGTCTTGTCGTGTCGATTTGCGGACGAGCCGCCGGTTCAGTCAGCCCCCGCCAGCGGCAGACGGCGTTCGACGATGCGGGCATAGATCGAGGCGCCGACGGGAAGGATCGCGTCGTCGAGAACGAAGCCCGGATTGTGGAGCGGCACGGTGCCGGCATGGCCGACGCGGATATAGGCGCCGGGCACCTGCTTCAGCATGTCGGCGAAATCCTCCGATCCGGTCATCTGCTCGTCGGTGATCCGCGCGTGGTCCGGGCCGACGATATCGGCGGCGGCGGCGACATATTCCTCGGAGAGCGCGGGATCGTTCATCAGCACGTCGAAGACATTGCGCGTCTCGCACTCGATCTCGATCCCGTAGGCCGCGGCAAGGCCCGAGCAGAGCTCCTTCATCCGCGCCTCGGCCATCGCGATCACGTCCTCGTGGAAATAGCGGATGGTCCCGGCGATCGTGGCGGTGGCCGGGACGACGTTATAGGCGGTGCCCGCCTGGAACTTGGTGACCGACAGGACGATGGGCTTCGTCGGCGGCGTGTTGCGGCTGACCACGCTTTGGAGCTGCTGGACGAGCGCGGTGCCGATGACAATCGGGTCTTTCGACTGGTGCGGCATCGCCGCGTGGCTGCCGGTTCCGCGCACGGTGATGTCGAAGAAGGACGCGCCCGCCATCGCCGGTCCCGGCGTCACCATCGCCTCGCCCGGGCGGCCGTTGGGCATGTTGTGCATCCCGTAGCACTCGTCGACCGGGAACTGCTCGAAGAGCCCGTCCGCAATCATCTGCCGTGCGCCGCCCAAGCCCTCTTCGGCGGGTTGGAAGATCAGGACCGCGGTGCCCGCGAATTCCCGCGTCGCTGCGAGGTAGCGCGCCGCGCCCAGAAGCATGGTCGTATGTCCGTCATGCCCGCAGGCATGCATCTTGCCGGGATGGGTCGAGGAAAAATCCACGCCCGAGGCCTCGTCGATGGGCAGCGCGTCCATGTCGGCGCGCAGTCCGACGCGGCGGTTGCCCTCGGCCTTGCCGTGGATCAGCGCCACCACGCCGGTGCCGCCGAGACCGCGATGGATCTCGTCGACGCCGTAGCTCTCCAGGGCCTCGGCGACCTTGGCCGAGGTCCGCGTCTCCTCGAAGCCGAGCTCGGGATGGGCGTGCAGGTCATGCCGGATCTCGGTCAGGTCGTTGGCAAACCCGGCGATGGCGGGGATGACACTCATGCGGAAACTCCTGGTCTGGGCGTGCTCTCGAGCGCGCGGAAGCGGGCGAAATCCCAATGGCGGCCGGGCGCGGCGTAGATCAGGCTTTTCGTGTAGCTGTGCTGCGGGTCGCCGAGGACGCGGGCCGCAGGCCCCTGCTCGACCACCTCGCCTTTCTGCATCACCAGAACGTCGTCGCAGATCTGGGCAGCGACGCGCAGGTCATGGGTGATGAAGAGCATGGCGATGCCGAAGCGCGCCTGCACCTCTTCGAGAAGATCGAGCACCTGCGCCTGCACGCTCACGTCGAGCGCCGAGACGGCCTCGTCGGCGACCAGCACGTCGGGCTGCATCGCGACCGCGCGGGCGATGGCGATACGCTGGCGCTGACCGCCCGAGAACTGGTGCGGGTAGCGGTCGAGCGCATCGCGGGGCAGCCCCACGATCTCCATCAGCTCGGCGGCGCGCGCCATGGCATCGGCACGGGAGGTGCCGAAATTCACCGGTCCCTCGCAGAGGCTGCGCCCGACGGTCCAGCGCGGATTGAGCGACCGATAGGGATCCTGGAAGACGATCTGGAAATGCCGCCGGTGCGGCCGAAGCGCGCGCCGCGACAGATGGGCGATCTCCTCTCCGGCAAGGTCGATCCTGCCCTCGGTCGGCTCGATCAGCCGCATGATGCAGCGCGCCACGGTGGATTTCCCGGACCCGCTCTCGCCCACGATGCCGAGGGTGCGGCCGGGCCTGAGGTCGAAACTCACGTTCTTCGCGGCGCGGACGCCCGCGGATTTGCGGAAGAACCCGCCGCCGCCATAGCTCATGCCAAGATCCGTGACGGTCAGAACGGTCTCCTCGGACGCCGCCTCGCGCGCGTCGCGCGGCGTCAGGCTCGGCACCGCTTCGAGGAGCTTCCGCGTATAAGGCTCCTTGGGATCGGTCAGAAGCGCGCGGATCGGCGCCCGCTCGACGATCCGGCCCTGCTGCATAACGCTGACGGTGTCGGCGATCTCGGCCACGACGCCCATGTCATGGGTGATGAAGAGAACCGCCGTGCCGTGGCGCTCCTGCATCTCGGAGATGAGCTTGAGGATCTGCAGCTGCGTGGTCACGTCGAGCGCCGTGGTCGGCTCGTCCGCGATCAGGAGATCGGGGTCGAGCACCAGCGCCATCGCGATCATGATCCGCTGCCGCTGACCGCCCGAAAGCTGGTGCGGGAACGATCCGTAGACCCGCTCCACATCGGGCAGGTGCACATCGCGCATGATCTGAAGCGTCCGCTCGCGCGCGGCGCTTTTCGACAGATCGGTGTGCATGGCCAGCACCTCTTCGATCTGCTCGCCGACGCGCAGCACCGGGTTCAGCGCGGTCATCGGCTCCTGGAAGATCATCGCGATCCGCTGCGCGCGCAGCTCGCGCATCTTGCCCGGGCTGGCGGCGGTGATCTCGGTGCCCTCGAGGTCGATCAGCCCGCCAGAGACCTCGAGCGCGCCTTTCGGCAGAAGCCCCATGACCGCAAGCGAGGTCACGGATTTGCCCGAGCCGCTTTCGCCGACGAGGCAATGCGTCTCGCCCGCATGGATATCGAGGTCGATCCCGTCGAGCACGGGCGCCGCGTTGGGACGGTCGCTGAGCGCGACCTTCAGGTTGCGGATCTTCAGGATGCGGCGGGCATCGGCGAATTCGCGGTTCTTGAACTCCATCTCACGCCTCCCGTTTCTTGAGGCGCGGATCGAGAAGGTCACGCGCGGTGTCGCCGAGGAGGTTGATCGACAGGATGCAGAGCGACAGCATCAGCCCCGGCCAGAAGATCAGCCCCGGCTTGATCTGGAAGTAGGTCCGCCCCTCGGCCATGATGTTCCCCCAGGTCGGAATTTCGGTGGAGACGCCTGCGCCGAGGAAGCTCAGGATCGCCTCGATCAGGATCGCGGAGGCGCAGATATAGGTGCCCTGCACGATCAGCGGCGCGAGCGTGTTGGGCATGAGGTGCTGGATCAGGATCTTCGGCATCGACGAGCCCAGAGCGATCGCCGCCTCGACATAGGGTTCCTCGCGGGCGCTCAGCACCACCGAGCGGACGAGGCGCACGACGCGCGGAACCTCGGGGATGGTGATGGCGAGGATCACCGAGGTCAGGCTCGGACCGTTGAGCGCGACCAGGGCGATGGCTAGAAGGATCGCCGGGATCGCCATGAGGCTGTCCATGATCCGCATGATGATGCCGTCGACCGCGCGGAAGAAGCCGGCAACAAGTCCGATGGCCAGACCGATCAGGACGCTCACGATTGCCGTCGCGATCCCGATCAAGAGCGAGACGCGCCCGCCATACATGACCCGGCTGAACGTATCCCGCCCGAACTGGTCGGTGCCGAGCAGATGGTCCGAAGACGGCGGCTTCAACCGGGACGTTGCCTCCATCGCGAGCGGGTCATAGGGCACGCAAAACGGCGCGAGGAGCGCGGCGAGGACGATGGCCGCGAGCATGAGCGCGGCGAGGACCGGCCCGGCCCCGATCCGCGCGTTCGCGGGCAGGGAAAAGAGGCCCGTGAGCACCTGGAAGGCGCTGTGCCGGGATGAGGGGATCTCTGTCATGTCAGTAACGGATCCTCGGATCGAAGAAGGAATAGGAGATGTCGACCAGCAGGTTGACCAAGACGTAGATGCCCGCCGTGAAGAGGATCATCGCCTGGATCACCGGGTAGTCGCGGGCGAGGATCGCATCGACCGTCAGCCGCCCGATCCCGGGAATGTTGAAGACGCTCTCGGTCACCACCACCCCCGAGATCAGGAGCGCGAAGCCGGTGCCGATGATCGTCAGGATCGGCACCGCGGCGTTTCTCAGCGCATGGCGGAAGAGCACGAGGTTCTCCCGCACGCCCTTGGCACGGGCGGTGCGGATGTAATCCTCGCCCAGCACCTCGAGCATGGAGGCGCGGGTCATCCGGGCGATTAGGGCGACATAGATCGTGGCCAGCGTCAGCGCGGGCAGGATCGCGCGGGCAAAGAACGGCCCCAACCCGTCGGCGGGAGAGGCATAGCCCTGCACCGGCAGCCAGCGCAGCTCGATGGCGAAGATCTGGATCAGGATGTAGCCGATCACGAAGACCGGGACCGAGAAGCCCAGGACCGAGAAGGACATCACCAGGAAGTCCACCCAGGTCCGGTGCCGCCAGGCTGCGACGACCCCCATCGGCACCGCCAACGCCACCGAGATCACGATGGTCAGGACGGCGATGTTGATCGTGGGGCCGATCCGGTCGCCGATCATCCCCGCCACCTCGGTGTTGGAAATGAGCGAGGTGCCGAAATCGCCCTTCAGCATCTGCCCGACCCAGGTGAAGAACTGGACGTAGAGCGGGTCGTTCAGCCCCAGCCGGTCGCGGATGCGTTCAAGCTGCGCCGGGGTGGCGGCGTCCCCGGCGAGGATCGCGGCCGGATCGCCGGGCGTCAGCCGCAACAGCAGGAAGACGAAGATGGCGACGATCACCATCACGGGGATCGTGGCGAGTATCCGTTTCAGGATGTAGGCGAACATGCGCGCTCCTGGGAGATCGGGGGCATCGGGTCAGGTCTTGGGCAGGATGCCGGGGCGCGCGCGTGACGCCCCCCGGCGGTTGGCCTCAGTCGGCCTTGGTCATGTTCCAGAAGACCGGCACCGGCGACGGGATCATGTTCTCGATCTTGGTCGAGCGCGCCTGCGGGATCAGGTACTCGCCCATCATGATGTAGTTCACGTTGTCGAGCACATGCTCCTGGATCCGGACCGCGATCTCCTTCTGGGTCTCGGCATCGGTCGCCGCGACGAACTCGGAGCGCATCGCCTCGATCTCCTCGTCGGTCGGCCAGCCGAACCAGGCGTCGTCGCCGCGGCCGTTGACCATCACGTTGATCAGCGGGTCCGAGATCTCGGGCACCATCCAGTTGGTGAAGAACATGTTCCAGCCGCCCTCGGCGGGCGGAAGCTGCTGGGCGCGCCGCTGGACGACCGTCTGCCAGTCCATCGACTGGAGATCGACCTCGAACCCGGCCTCGCGGAGCGCCTGCGCCGCAACCACGGGCTGGTTGACGAGGCTGACGACGTCGGTCGGCGCCATCAGCACGATGGGCGTGCCGTCATAGCCCGCCTCTTCCAGAAGCGCCTTGGCCTTCTCGGGATCAGCGCCGCCGGTCACGATCTCGGAGCCGCTCTCGTCCCCGAGGGGCGTGGCGCAGCCGAAGATCGCGCCGCAGACGTTGTAGTATTCGGGATCGCCCTGCATCGTCGCCAGCATCGATTCCTGGTCGAGCGCGGCAAGCGCGGCCTGGCGCACGAGCTTGTTGTCGAACGGCGGGTGCAGGTGGTTCGGGCGGCCGATGGTCACGTAACCCAGCGGGTCGCGCATCTCGACGACGACATCCGGAGACGCCTCGAGGATCGGCAGGAGGTCGATCTGCACCTGCTCGAGATAGTCGATCTCGCCATTGGTGAGCGCGTTGATCGCCGTGACGTTGTCCGGCATCGTCGTCCAGACGACCTTGTCGACATTGACGACCTTGCCACCCGCCATCCAGGACGGCTCACCCTCGCGCGGCACGTAATCGTCGAACTTCTCGTAGGTGACCGAGACGCCGGGCTCGTATTCCTCCTCGTTGAAGACGAACGGACCGGAGCCGACATATTCGGTGATGGTCTCGTCCGGCGAGGTCTCGGCGACGCGCGCGGGCATGATGAAAGGCGGCACCGCCGACTGCTTCGAGATCACGTCCATCAGGGGCGCGAAGGGCTCGCTGAGGGTCCAGACGACGGTCTTGTCGTCGGGTGCCTCGAGGCTTGCGGTCACGTCGAAGATCAGCTGCCCGCCGGAATCGCGCTTGCCCCAGCGCTGGAGCGAGGCGACGACATCCGCGCCCGTCACCGGCGCGCCGTCATGGAACATGAGGCCGTCGCGCAGGGTGAAGGTGTAGGTGAGCCCGTCCTCGGAGACCTCCCAATCCGCCATCTGCGGCTGCGGCTTGAAGTCCGCGTCCACGGCGGTCAGCACGTCATAGATCATGTAGCCGTGGTTGCGGGTGATGTGGGCCGTGGTGATCACCGGGTCGAGCACCCGAAGGCCCGAATGCATCACCGCGGTGATGGTCTTCTCCTCCTGGGCCGATACCGCGAGCGGCGTCAGGAACGTCGCGCCCGCCAGCACCGCGGCGCGGGTCAGGGTCGTGAAGGGTCGTGTCATCATCTGGGACAGCTCCATGTTGGTGTTCTTTTTAGATGTGTTCGGCAGCGGCGAGGGGTTTCGCCGATGCCTCGCTTGGCGCCGGCGCGACGAAGGCCGGGCCTCCGGGCGACAGGCGCAGTCCCGGTCTCAGCCGGGTAAAGGGAAGGTCCGCCGGGTCGAACGGCATCGGACCGGGTGACAGGGTCACCAGGATCGCGCCCGCGATCGGGGCGAAATCCGCGCGGAAATGGGTGGAACTCTTTACCGATACGAGGCTCATCTCCTCGGGCGCGATGCCGAGGAACCGGAACATCTCGCGGTCCGCGGTCTGCGCGATCCGGCTTGTCACCGCGACGCGCACACCACCGATCCTGAGACAGGCGGACGGCCCGAGATCGAGCTTGGTGCCGCCGTAATAAGGCCCCGAGGCCGTCAGGCGCCCGTCCGAGAGCGCCTCGACCGCCGCGTCGGTCTTGAACGGCGGCGCATCGGGCAGATCGCGATGGCCGCCGAGGCGGCAGGTGATAAGTGCGCCCTGCCCGGCTTCGTGGGCCAGCCTGGCCGTCTCCGGATCGACGATCACGCCGAGCGCGGCATTCTCGACGCCCGCCTCGACCATGGCGCGCAGGATGCCGGTCGTGGCTGAGATGCCCCCCGCGCCGGGATTGTCCTGGGTATCAGCGAGGATCACCGGCCCCGAGGTCCCGGCGCGCTTGAGACGGAGCGCCTCGGCAATCGCCTCCTGGGGCGAAAAGGTCTGCCCGGCGAAGCGATCCTCCGCGGCCTCGTAAAGCGACGCGATCCGGTCGGCCGCGGCATCGGCCTCGGCTTGGGTCTCGGCAAAGGCCACCGCGGTCGGACCGCAATCGGGAATATCGGCGGCGGGAAACCCCATGAAGAGCGAGGTCGACCAGACATCGCCCGCCTCCAGCTCGGCCGTCTGCGTGTAGAGTTCGCGGGCCGGATCGAGATCGGTGCATTGAAACGGGATCGGAACCAGGTAGGACATCCGCCGGAACGCCTTGGCGGGCCGCGTACCGGTCGCCATCATCCTGTCGAGAAGGCGCGCGGCGCGGCGCCCGGTCTCGGCCATGTCGATATGCGGATAGGTCCGGAAGCCGACATAGGCGTCGAGCGCCGCGACCATCGCCGCGCCGATATTGCCGTGCAGATCGAGCGCCGCGACGACCGGCACATCCGGGCCGACTAGCTCGCGCACGCGGCCGGCGAGCTCGGCCTCGCCATCGTCGAGATGCTCGGCCACCATCGCGCCATGCAGATCGAGGAAAACTCCGTCGATCTCTCCCAGGGCGGCGATGCCATCGACGATCCGGCCCGCGATCCGCTCATAGGCGGCGCAGGTCACATGGGCCGACGGGATCGCTCCGGCCCAGAGAATCGGCTGAACCTGCCAGCCACATTCCTGGGCGATCTCGAGCGCGCCGCTGATGCCGAGATTGACGCCCTGCGCGGCCTCGAGAATATCCGCGCCCTCCACCATCGGGATGTAGCCACCGCCGGTCCGAAACGCCTCCACATCCGCACGCACCGGCGCGAAGGTGTTGGTTTCGTGAAGAAATCCAGCGATAGCGACTTTCATGTCTCTCCCTGACCGGAGCGTCATCCGAGCTCTTGGCAAAACGCGAGGCACCCGTATAGTATCGCATTGCGATACCTTGATATCACTTATCGATGGTAGGGGCGCGTTCCGGCACCTGTCAATCGGGGGTACACGAATGAATCACAGCGCTCGGTCGAAGACCCCGGAAACGACCGATTTTTCGGCAAACGACGAGGATCGCCTCTTCGTCCGCTCTGCCGCACGCGCGTTTCAGGTGCTGTCGGCCTTCAACGAGGCGCGCGGTCCGATGAGTCTCTCGGAGATCGCGCAAGCCGCGCAGCTCGACCGATCGGCGGCGCAACGGCTGGTCCACACTTTGCGCAAGCTCGGCTACCTGCGCCGCAGCGAGGGCGACCGCGGCTACCTGCCCGGCCTTCCCGTGCTCGATCACACGCTCGACATGCTGCGCCTCGACCCGCTCGTGCAGCGCGCCACGCCGGTCCTCCTGGAACTTCGCAAGACGATCAAGGAACGGATCGACCTCAGCCTCTTCGACCGGACCCGCATGGTCTACGCCCTGCGCATGCAGAGCAAGCGCGAGACCTTCTATGCGACCCTCGTAGGACATTCCGTGCCGAGCTACTGCACCGCCGGAGGCCGCGCCGCGCTCTCCGCCCTGCCCCGCGACGAAGCCGCGGAGATCGTCCAGGCGTCGGATCTGGACGCGCGCACCAAGGCGACCCTCACCGATCCCGAAGCCATCCTCGCCGCCATCGACGACGCCCGCCGCGACGGCTACGCGGTGGTCCGGGAGGAATACGTGCTGGGCGAGATCGCGCTCGGCCTGCCTCTGGTCATCAACGGCAAGCCGATGGGCGCGATCCATGTCGCGGGCTCATTGTCCGAATGGGAGCCCGAGGGCTTCGTCCACCAGCTGGCCCCCTTCGCGATGGAGGCCTCGCGGGCGATCACCGCCGGGTTCTGAAAAGTCCGGCCTCAGCTGGTTGGGGCAATGGCGATCCCTGAAGGACTCGAACCCTCAACCTGCTGATTAGAAGTCAGCTGCTCTATCCAGTTGAGCTAAGGGACCGCTGCGAGCCGCAATAGCGCAGCCCGCCGGGCCGCGCCAGAGTGTCAGTGCGTCCAGGCGCCCCGACGGTCCACGGCGAAGTTCTCGGCATAGCCGCGCGGGCGCACGTTGAACTTGCGCTCCTTCGGCTCGAAGACCTGCGCGTCGATGCCGTGGTCGCGGGCATATTCGAGCGCCGCTTCCTTGGTCTCGAAGCGCAGCTTGACCTGGCTCTGGGTGTCCGAGGACGAGGTCCAGCCCATCAGCGGATCGATCTCGCGCGCGCTGTCCTGCACGTATTCCAGGACCCAATGCTTCGTCTTGGCCTTGCCGGACGACATGGCGGTCTTTGCAGGACGATAGATCCGAGCGCGCATGGACACCTCCTTGACAGCGGTCGCTGCCCTTATCGGCCAAAGCGCGGCGGGAGACAAGCCGCCGCGGCTTTTACACTCTGAATAGCCCCGCGTCTCTTAGACGCCCTCGTGCCTCAGTTTCTGCTGCCGCTCGAACTCGAGGGGCGACAGCATT